>JAJFTP010000037.1 GCA_021372895.1 Synergistaceae bacterium | reverse complement strand
GTGTCATTAAGTGATGATGGCGGATCTGTTCCTCCTGTCGGATTTGGGTTTTAACGGTGCAAGATGGAGGACTCTATCTGGGCGGGCCTTCATGATTGACATAAAGTGATATACTCAACTTTCCCACCGTCTTTCCCGCATGCTTTTGAGCGGGAATCCAGCGACTTCAATATTTTAGAGCCACTGGTTCTCCGCTGAATAACATACAGAGAAGACGAAAAACAGAGGTTTTGGATCCACTAGCAGCAAGAGGTGGGAAAGTTGAGTTACATTGAATAAATCTGACAAAGATTACTCACCGTCAACGATGTATAAGGACTATTCGATAAATGAATCGCTCTTCCACTGGCAAAGCCAGAGTACTACCGGCAGCGACTCAAATACAGGACAAAGATACATAAACCACCGCCTCCTTGGCAGCAAAATATTGCTTTTTGTAAGGGAATACAAAAAGAATGATTTTGGTACCGAGCCCTACACCTTCCTTGGCACAGCGAATTATGTATCCCACGAGGGGAGCAAACCCATGAACATTATGTGGAAGCTTGATGAACCGATCCCGGCAAAATACTTAAAGAAGACAAACCAACTGATAGCAGGTTAAATATGGTACGAGTAAGCGCAGCGATAATAAAAAACTCTGATAACGAAATACTGATCTGTCAGCGGGGGCCGGGAGGTTCCTGTCAGTTTTTGTGGGAATTCCCAGGAGGAAAGATCGAACTCGGCGAATCACCGGAAGAATGTCTTATCCGTGAATGCAGGGAAGAACTTGAAATAGATATTGAGGTCCAAGACCTTTTCGCGCAGACCACTTTCTCATACCCCGAAATGGATATCGAGTTTATGTTCTTCAGCGCATCATTAAAAAATGGGGTCGCTACTCCCTCTGTTCACAACTCCATTAAATGGGTCTTACCGGATAAACTCAAAGAGTACGAATTCTGCCCGGCCGATGTCTCTGTTGTTGAAAAGCTTAACGAGATTGAATAAAAGAGCCTATTTGCCTTGGTCATCAATATTATGTTGGTATATTGTTAGTTCTTCTATTGTTTTTGTTACTGTTCGCCACTCTTTCAGCTGTGCCATGGATTCTTTTATGCGAGAACGCCAATTGTGGGGTCAGGCCTACGCGATTTGCGGATACTTAACATAAGATGGATATGAACTGGGATGCGAGGACGACAAGTATCAGTGCCACCGGATATGTGGCGGCGTATGGCACGGAGACGTAGTCGGTGCGCGTCTCTGAGATAAGGACTCCAAGCGCCGGGGTACTCGTCATACCTCCGCATATCGATCCAAGGGTATTGAATATATCAAGTCCGAACATCTTCACTGCAATAAAATACACCGCCATCATAGGCAGAATGGTCATTCCGACTCCCGCTAAGAAAAGGACGGGGCCATGTTCCGTGAGGGTCGCGACAAAGCCCTTGCCCGCAGCTGCCCCGGCGCCTGCAAGAAAGAGCGCAAGCCCGAACTCCCGCATCGTCTCGAGGGTAGATTTCCTTACCTCAAGCGATATCGGGCCTATATGACCGAAATATCCTATCAGAAGTCCGGTAAGGAGAGGCCCGCCGGATGCTCCGAGGCTGAATCTGGCTCCTCCGGGAAGAGGTATCACTATCTTTGCGGCAATCAGTCCTGCGGCTATTGTCAGTACAAGAGGGAAAAAGCCGAAGGGGTCAATTTTTATAGATCCTTTTCCTGCAGCACCCTCCGGCTGCAGGTCCTGCCCACAGTCCATCACAGGCTTGGTCTTGCTGAAATCTATTTTAAGGATCTTGGGCACTATCTGTACAAAGAGGACCACACCGATGACACCAAAAGGATAAGCAATGCCATATCCTATGGATGCGCTCGGATCACCTGTCGCTTCGATAGCGGCAGCCAGTCCCGGGGTGCTTGTCAGTGCGCCGTTCATTATTCCTACGGCAAGAGGGACAGGGATCCCCAATATCTTTATTGAAGCCACACATAAAGCTGCGCCGGAGATGATCGTCACGGATCCTATTACCATGTAGGCAACGGCTTTGCTTTTGAGATTGCAGAAAAATACGGGACCTGCTATCAATCCCACAGATGCGACAAAACATACCAGGCCGATGTCGCGGACAGCGCCGGATATCTCCTGTCCAAAATGCCCGAAGATCAGGGCGACAAGGAGGACTCCCGATGTGCCGAGCCTGATGTTGAAGAATTTTATGCTCCCCAGGATATACCCGAGGGTAAGGATAAAAAACAAAATTTTTACGGAACTCAAAAAAAGCGCCCCCCGGGTAAAAATAAGATTTTACGGCGATTTTTCAGACACCGCTGTAATATTCTATATCAAAAAAGCCCTTAATAAAAATTTCCGGATATCAAAAATGATCATTCTGCGGCGGAGCCTCCGGGAGACATATCTGGCGCTTGTGTTTGGGTATTTTCAGACATTTAGGCATGATCATTTATGGGGTTGCAATTTATTGATCAGAGTGGTATTATTCCGCGCAATATATCTGAAGTTCGGGGGAAGCTGCATGAAATCATTTACCGACCTCACGAATAAGAATTTCAACAGCTGGTGGTGCGTCTAGCGTCCCGCCCGTATCTTGCTGTGCCGATACAGGGGGGCTGGAAGGGAGTAATTTCTTTCAGTCCCTCTTTTTTTATAAATGCACCACAGCAGCGCGCGCTAAAAAGATGAGAACAGACCAGAGAGTTTACAAGAGCTAAGAGGAGGATATCATCATGACAGAGAGATCACAAAATCAGGCAGGTTTTCCGGTAAAAGGCATCTACGGCGGATTCGGAGGCACATACGTTCCCAAAATGCTCGAGCCGATCCTTACGGAGATCGCGGAAGAGTACGAGAAATGCGCGGCAGACGAATCATTCAGGGAAGAATACCTCTCCCTTCTAAAGGACTACGTGGGACGTCCCTCTGCACTAACCGAGTGCAAAAACCTAACCAGGACAGTAGGGGGAGCCAGGATCTTCCTCAAGAGGGAAGACCTCAACCACACAGGGGCCCACAAGATAAACAACTGCATCGGACAGGCACTTCTTGCCAAAAGGATGGGAAAGAAAAAGATCATTGCTGAGACAGGGGCAGGCATGCACGGCGTTGCCAGTGCGACAGTAGCGGCCCTGATGGGCATGGAATGCGACGTCTACATGGGAGAAGTCGATATAAAGCGCCAGGCCCCGAACGTGCTCAGGATGAAAGCTCTTGGCGCAACAGTCGTATCTGTCTCTGAAGGACAGGGAACGCTCAAGGAAGCTGTGGATGCGGCACTTGCGGCATTATGCAGCGACACCTCCATCTTTTACCTTATCGGATCAGCTGTCGGGCCGCACCCATATCCGACTATGGTGCAGAATTTCCAGAAAATAATAGGCGAGGAAGCAAGGGCCCAGATGCTTGAACGGACCGGATCCCTGCCGGACGCCGTCATCGCATGTGTAGGCGGCGGAAGCAATGCGATAGGAGCCTTCACAGCCTTCATCGAAGACAAGGATGTCCGACTTATCGGTGTCGAACCGTCAGGAAGAGGACTGACATACGGAAATCACGCCGCCAGTCTCACAAAGGGTTCCCCCGGAGTCCTTCATGGGTTCAAAAGCTACGTTCTCACCGATGATAAAGGCGAACCCGCCGAGGTCTATTCGATCGCAGCCGGACTTGATTACCCCTCAGTCGGACCGGCGCACGCCGCCCTCAAGGAGAGCGGTCGCGCAGAGTACATATGCGCAAGCGACGAAGAAGCGCTTCATGCATTCAGGCTTCTTTGCAGGACAGAAGGTATAATCCCCGCGCTTGAGAGCTCCCATGCACTTGCCGGAGCGATAAAGATCGCTCCGGAACTCAGTCCGGAGCAAAAGGTACTCGTTAACCTCTCGGGTCGGGGGGATAAGGATATGGAGATTATAGCCGCAATTGGGATTTAGAGCGGCGCTAGCTCAGCAATGTTCGCGGCCCTTCGCTTCGGAGTATTCATATACCCTTTAGCTAGGGCTGCTTCGCATTGCGTCGCTGTCACTCCGGTCTGCCCCCTGTTTCCCGTAGTGAGCTAAGTAGTTTACAGGATCTATAATGGGACTGCGAAATTAATTTGGCGCCGGTCTCAAGAGAAGGAGAATTTTTTATGGCACATCCGGATATACAGAAATTTGCAGATATGTTGTATGAAGCTGAGAGGATGCGTGAGCCGATCGAGGCTCTTACAGACATGGATCCCTCTTTGACGGCCGACGACGCATATGCGATCCAGTTAGCGAATGTTGATCGTTATGTCAAAGAAGGCAGAGTCATTTCCGGCAAGAAGATCGGTTTGACTTCGGAGGGGATCCGAATGCAGCTTGGAGTGCACGAACCTGACTATGGGCATCTGTATGCTCATTGGGACTGTTCGGACGGAGTGATCCGTTCGGATGAACTGATCGTTCCGAATATCGAATGCGAGGTCGCGTTCATCTTAAAGGAGGATCTGGCCGGCGGAGCGGTAACTGCCGACGATGTACGGAAAGCGACCGATCACGTGTGCGCGTCATTTGAGATCGTTGATTCCAGAATTAAAAACTGGAAGATCAAACTTCAGGATACTATTGCGGATGACGGGTCTTCCTGCCGATATGTATTGGGAAAGAAAAAAGTCAATATTTATGATGTCGATCTGCCAAAGGTGCATTTGGATTTCTATAAGAACGGCGAAAAAATTATGGAAGGAGAAGGCTCTGCGGTGATGGGCGATCCTGCCAATACGGTCGCCTGGCTGTCGAATAAACTATGGTCGTACGGCGTGACCCTGAAGAAGGGCGAGGTCATTCTTTCCGGCGCTTTTACATCTGCTCCTCCCGCGCGCAAGGGAGAGCACTGGAAGGCAGACATGGGGGAACTCGGCACAGTGGAGTGCGATTTTATCTGACATGAAAAATTTATTAAGGGAAAAGATGCTTCGGGGGGAGAAGTGCGTCGGTCCTTTTATATGGATGGGCGGCGCATCTGTCGCGGAGGCAATGACTTTCACTGGCGCTGATTTTATGGTACTCGATACCGAACACGGTGTATTTGACATCGAGTCGGTACAGTCGATGATCCGTGCGGCACAGAAGGGCCGGGTGACCTGCTGCGCAAGGATCAAAGACTGCTCGCGTCCGTCGGTATTAAAAATGCTGGATGTCGGCGCACAGGCCCTGATCATTCCGGATATCCGGTCCGTAGAGGAAGTCAGGCAGCTTGTCCGGTACGGTAAATACTTCCCGGTTGGAGAACGCGGCGTGGCGTTTGCCGGACAGTGCGGCTACGGCTATGCGGATTGGGTGGATAAAGGAGACCTGCAGGGATTCTTTGATATATGCAATAGGGAGACTCTCATTATCCCGCAATGTGAAACAAAGGAATGTCTTGAGGTGATAGAAGAAGTGGTCCAAATCGACGGAGTCGACGGGATCTTCATCGGCCCCTATGACCTGTCGGTCGGCCTTGGCGCCCCGGGGAAATTCGACACGCCGGGATTCAGGGCGGCAATGAGCCGAATATACAAGGCATGCAGGGAAGCCGGAAAGTTCTTGTTCGCATTCACGTTTGATCCCTCTGACTGCAGGAAGTTCTTTGATATGGGGGCAAACGCGGTATGTTTATCTTCCGATGTCGATACCTTCATAAACTCCATGAAGAAGATGATAAAAGAGGCGAAGGGGTAGGGGCGGACAAAAGGCGGGCAAGCGATTGGCGAGCAATAGGCAAGCGATTGATCAGGGGCGGAGAAGTGCGGCGTAAAATGCCGCGAAAAGCGGATGCAGTCTCCGCAAGCTTTTAACAACCGTTTCACTATTGTTTCACAACGGCTTCCCGCGACCGTATTTGTCGCAGTTTCCCCGCAATGCGAAGCGTTGCGAATTCTCCTCCTCCCTATTGAACTTAGCCTAGGATATGTCATAAAATATTATCATAATACTGTTGTTTTTATGACAACCGAAGAATATAATAACGGCGAGGGGAAGGATGAGTGTTATGAGTAAATTTGAAATGATCGCTGAAAGGATGAAAGAATTTCGGAAGAGCAGCGGATTGAGTCAAGCTAATATCGCCTGCTTCCTAGGTGTTGATCAAAGCCTGATCTCAAAAGCTGAAAACGGCGAACGCAGCCTTTCGGTTGAGATGCTTGAAAAACTTGCTGCTCTATACGGAGTAAGTATTTTGGCCTTTGAAGAAGACACTTTGCCGGTCAACCCACTTAAATTTGCTTTACGAGCAGGCGAATTGACAACAGCAGATATGGAGACTATCAGTGCAATAAACCGCATCGCGCTGAACTCTGAATTCATGGCTGATTTGCTTGCAGGAGAGCAAAGATGATCTGCAATACCGATATTATGACAAAATCAATTCAACTTAGAGCGAAACTTGGCGAGGATGCCAATTCACCCATTGATATATTTGCACTTGCGCAGGACATCGAACACCTGACGATCGTATATTATCCGATGGGTGGAAATCTAAGCGGGATCTGCCTGAAAGGTGCTTCCGGCAATAATGTCATAGCAATTAACTCTTCGATGACCGTGGGGAGACAACGCTTTTCATTAGCCCATGAGTTGTACCATTTATATTTCGACAAGAATATGACAGCTGTATGTGCCCAAAAAATCGGTGTTGGTCAGGAAACCGAGAAAGAAGCGGACTTGTTTGCGTCCTATTTCCTCATACCGGCTGCGGCGCTTCAAACAAAGGTTGAAATGCTGAAAGCAAAAAACAGCGACCATAATCTTTCAATTCATGATGTGATACGATTAGAGCATTATTTTCAAGTCAGCCATCAAGCTGCTGTCATACGGCTTAAAGAAGATAAGCTGCTGAATGCTGATGCAGCTGATGCGATGATGTCGGAAGGTGTCCGGCGACTTGCGGAAAGCATGGGATACAGTACCGAGCTCTACAAACCACTACCCGTCGAAAAACAGTATATGACTTATGGCAATTATATCGACCAAGCGGAACAAGTTTTAAAAAAGGGACTCGTGTCTGATGGGAAATATGAAGAGTTGCTCCTCTCTGCATTTCGCTCTGATCTGGTTTATGGTGACAATGAAGAAGGTGCGGAAGTAATTGACTGAACATCTCTTCTTTGACAATAATTGCCTTTTAGCTTTTTTGTGGGTCGGATACGAAAGTCTTCTCATAAAACTCTACCCAGGAAAAATTATGATCCCCGGGCATGTTTATATAGAGCTTTCTTCTCCCGGCGTTGATCACCTTCGGAGACGAGTCGATATGTTGTTAAATTCAGGTGTTGCCGTGCAAATCTCAATAGAATTGGACACGAAAGCATATATCATCTATCGCAAGCTGACCTCGTACCGGATGCCGGGCATAAAATTATCGGTAAGGGAGAAGCTGCAGCGATCGCACTTGCAAAATGCAACGATGGGATTTTGGCCAGTAATAACCTAAAAGACATTGCCGATTATGTAAGATATTATGGCTTGAAACACCTCACAACAGGCGATATCCTCAAAGAGGCTTTGGTACGCGGATTTATAGATGAACTGCAAGGCAATTTGTCATATCTTCTTTACTGCGAAGTTTGAGTTAATATCTCAACTTTCCCACCTCTTGCTACTAGTGGATTCAAAACCTCTGTTTTTCGTCTTCTCTGTATGTTATTTAGCGGAGAACCAGTGGCTCTAAAATATTGAAGTCGCTGGATTCCCGCTCAAAAGCATGCGGGAAAGACGGTGGGAAAGTTTGAGTTAATATGCTATAATACACAAGTAACAAAACTCTTATTCAGAGTGGCTGAGGGACTGGCCCTATGAAGCCCGGCAACCTGCGATAGACCGTAAGGTGCCAACACCTGCAAACCCGGAAGGGTTTGGATGATAAGGGGGAGACTGAAAACCGGCAAAATAGCCGGAAGCATGCCAGCATGCGGCCATTCCTCGTGAAAGGCCGCTTTTT
>JAJFTP010000036.1 GCA_021372895.1 Synergistaceae bacterium | reverse complement strand
ATTCATTGAAGCATTGCCTGAGATGCTGAAGAACAAGCTGCTCAGATGTGCGTGAAATGACTAAAAATAATATTCTTAACGTTCGCCGATTATTGGATTGTCAAGGTGCTGTGCACGTTATTTATGTGCGAAGTTTGAGTTGATTAATCAGAAAAGTTCGTTGATTCCCCGCACATCTGCTACAATATAGAGGGCTCGGATTTCTCTCAGGAGGGGTGCCAATGACACTGCGCAGAAAGAACACGGTTGTAATCGGAGCAATGTTTCTTATCATGCTTCTTCTGCTTGATCTCACGTTTACGAACTTTCTGCGAAGATCAGCCGAAGAGGCGGATCGCGAACGGATTTCCTTGAATCTGTCACGGGCGGTTGTCTCTTTAAACGGGGAGGCAAAAACGCTTGCCGCAATTGCAGGCAACTGGGCTTATTCCGATGTGACATGGAACTATATGCACGGTCGCTACCCGGGCTATGCCGAGTCCGTGCTTAACAGGGACGTGCTCACTGATATAGGCATCTCATCAATGATATTTGTCGACAACGATGGTGTTGTTCGGCTTTTTAAGGACTTCAGCGAAGATCATGAACCATCATCGCCTGCAAGTGAGTTTAAGGCGATATTTAATAATCCGCACTACGGCGATTTTCTTAATGAAATAGGTGCTGACGGCGTAAGCGGTATGGTTATGAAGGACGAACAGCCGATACTCTTCACAGTCAAGCCGATACTGACATCGGACAAGGAGGGGCCTGTCGCTGGTTACCTGATCGTGACCCGTGCCATTACCCCGCGTCTTATTCAGGATATTTCCCGGAATTTGCGTTTTAATTTTGCTATTGAACCTGTCACAGAAGATGAGAAGAATGTCAAGGATCTGCCGCTGATAATCTTAAGAGACAGCGAAAGTAAAGACAGATCGATCGTCGGGCGTATGCTGGTGAGAGACCACAAAAGCGCTCCTCTATTCTGGGTGGTAGGTATTTCGCCGAAAGAGGACCTATCTGCGACAGAGCGTAAACTGCAGAAGATGTTCCTGCTATTTGCAGGGTTTGCTATCTTGCTCTGTTTATTGGCGGACTTAATGTTTAAGTCCTCGATCAGCAACAGGATCCGCCGCCTACACAAAGAGATCGAAGTCATACGTGATGAGACGGGGCCGAAGAGCCTATTGACGGTCGACTCTAAGAATGACGAGATAACGAGCCTGCAGAGGGTACTGAATGATGTGATCGCGTATCACGATTTCAAACAGGAGAGTAAAAATAAATTTGACAGCATCAGCCTTATGGTCTACCAGCGTTTTGCCGAGGCGGGCAACAGCCTTTGTTACAAGACGCTTGAGGACATTGCGACTGCGTTCTCTCCGGGTGATGAAAAATTCCGTAACTCTTTGCCGCGTGCTGCGAGCATGACTGAAAAATTCTGCAAAAGGATGGGGATGGACGATGAGGAGTGTTTTTACGCATACATAGGAGCGCTGTTCAGCCGTATAGGGCTTCTCGGCATACCATTCGCGATCCGCAACAAAACCACGCCGCTCACTCCGCAGGAGCAAAGGGAATATCGCAAATATCCGATAATATCAAAGGATTATCTTGAATCCGTCGAACTGTTAAGCTCCGTGACACAGATACCTTACAGATGGAATGAGAACTGGGACGGCAGCGGGTTCCCGCATGGCATCGATGGAAGCGCCATCCCGCTCTCAGCAAGGATATATGCCATAGTGAATGAATGGAACGAATTAACGAGGTCTTGGCCGGGACGCAAGATGCCGACCGCGGAAGAGGTCGAATCCAAAATCCGGGCACAGGCTGGCAGTCGTTTTGATCCGCGTCTTGTGGAAGCGTTTATCAAAATGCTGCACGAAGGCTAAGGTCCAGCAAGCGTAAGTGTCAGGAGAAAGGAAAGGATGTACCGGATGAATGTAGTTGACGCAAGAGGGCTTGAATGCCCTAAACCTGTAATGAAGACTAAGGAAATTGTGGAGAAGGGCTGTCCTGAGATCTCCGTCTGGGTCGATAATGAAATCGCAGCTTCAAATGTGACCAGATATTTACAGGGACAGGGCTACACGGTCAAGCGCGAGGACGGCGACAGCACAATATTACTTGAAGCCAAGCTGGAAAAAGAACCGGCCGCTGAGCAGAAAAAATCCGGCGCCTACAGCATCCTGTTTACGTCTGACATGATCGGAGCCGAGTCTGGAGGCCTGGGGGAAGTTCTTATGAAGGCCTACCTGGGTACTTTGGTCAAGAAGGACATCCCGCCTGTTGTAATAGCGCTGATGAATAATGGCGTTAAGATGGCGATCAGGGAGTCATCGGCCTTAAGCATGCTGACTGAGCTTGCGGACAGAGGCACGCTGATTTTAGTCTGCGGGACCTGCACGAAACATTTTGGAATAACAGACCTGATAGAGGTTGGGGTTATCTCCAACATGTTCGAGATAACGGAGGCAGTCTTTGGCACTCCGAAACCAATAGTGATAGGCTGACATATAAAATATGTCGATATATCTTAACAATGCTGCGACAACATGGCCGAAGCCGCATGCAGTAGCCTCTGCCATGTATGGCTTTATCACAGAGCACGGAGCTAACCTCTCCAGGGGTTCTGCCTCCAGGCGTGACATAGACAGCCTTGACAGCGTATTCACCTGCCGTTCTATGCTGGCATCTTTTTTCTGCGGATATGAAAAGAGCAACGCAAAGTATGTCACGCTCACATCCAATGTAACAGAATCCATAAACATCATTCTTAAGGGGATCCTCAGACCCGGAATGAGGGTCGTCACCTCTTCCATGGAACACAATGCCGTCTTACGCCCACTGCGTTCGGCAGAAGCGGCCGGGGTCCATCTCGAGATCGTACGGTGCAGCATGCGCGGTTACCTTGATCCGGAGGCGCTGGACCATTCTCTCGACGGAGGTGCTGACCTTGCCATTATATCCCACTGCAGCAATGTCAGTGGTTCGCTTCAGGATATCGAAGCAATTGCGGATGTATGCAGAAAACGAAATGTCCCGCTTGTCATTGACAGTGCGCAAACTGCCGGAATAATCCCTATTGATACTGAGGCGCTTGGGTTGTCGGCTCTCTGTTTCACAGGGCATAAGGGGCTATTTGGACCGCAGGGCACCGGAGGTATAATATGGAAACCCGAATTTGCGGAAAATTGCAAGCCGCTTATAGAAGGAGGCACCGGAAGCTTTTCGCACGAAGAGTACCAGCCGGTACAGATGCCGGATAAATTTGAGGCCGGAACGCCGAACCTTCCGGGAATTGCCGGATTGCTTGCTGCTCTTGAATGGATAGAAGAGACTGGTATGAATAATATCCGCGCAAAAGAGGAAAAACTCGGAGCTAAACTGGAAGATGGAATATCAAGAATAAAAGGGCTTTGCATACTGGGCCCACGCGAAGACGATAAAAAGCTGCCTGTTTTCTCCATAAACATCGACGGTAAGGACAATGCTTCCCTTGCGCGCGATCTGTCAGAAAGATACGGGATAGAGACCCGCCCCGGACTCCACTGTGCGCCTCTCGCCCATCGCACACTAGGCTCATTCCCGGAGGGTGCGATGCGCCTTTCGCCCGGATATTTCAACAGCGAGGAAGACATAGAACTCACGATAGAGGCATTGGAAGAACTGGCTGAAAAATAGCCTTGCACGTTATACCTCCGAGCAGGGTATTAATTTTAGTCGTAATTTGCATCTCCTCTGCATATCGGCACCAGAAACCCGAAGAACAATACAGTCCAGCTGAAACCGACCTTTGCAGTACGTACCTGCCCTGCCTGATCTGCCAGAGTAACGATCATTACTCCTTCTCCCTATTTTCATCATGTTTTGCTTCCTGTTCCATGATCTTTATTCCAATTTTGGACATTGACAGCCATGTTATACTTACAAAACATGCCATGACCGGCAGAGAGAAGTACTTAAACTCTATCCGGCCTTTGCTGTATAAGACAAAAAAGACGGCGAGCCCCAGCACCGAAATGGAGAAAAAGAGCTTGGCTATCGTCTGTATGAGTTTGGCGGTGCTTAATCTCAAATCCATCCTCCTTTGGACAGTAACGGAAATAATCTACGCATAAATGATATCACAGTATCGCAGCAAAAAAGGTATAATCCGGGTGTTATGTGTAAAAAAAATAGACGGGAGGAATATAAAAATGACAATGACAATATGGATCATTCTGGCGGTAATTGCCATACTGGTTATATGGCTTATGACGACTTATAATGCGCTTGTCAGGCTGCGTAATATGAAGGAGGAGGGCTGGAGCGGCATAGATGTCCAGCTTAAGAGGCGCTCGGATCTTGTGCCGAACCTTGTCGAGACTGTAAAGGGCTATGCACTGCATGAGAAGGATACCCTGCAGAACGTAACAAACGCGCGGGCCGCTGTTGTAAGCGCCGGAGACGATACGGAGGAAAGGCTTAAGGCAGAGAATGCGCTCACAGGAACGCTGCGTACACTTTTCGCGGTAGCTGAAAGTTACCCTGACCTCAAGGCGAATGCCAATTTCCTTGAGCTGCAGCAGCAGCTGGGGGTCATCGAGAACGACATACAGATGGCACGCCGCTATTACAACGGCACGGTACGCAACCTGAACACGGCGATCCAGCAGTTTCCGGCGGTGCTTATTGCCAGACAGTTTGGTTTTACAGAGGCGCCATTCTTTGAGGCGGATGATGATGATAAACAGAATCCGAAAATAAAGTTTTAAAAAAAGTCCATTTTTGGACAGCTATGGAGGTCAGAGATGAAAAAAGTCTTTAGCAGTATCCCCATGTTTGTGGTGTTGCTTCTGCTTTTTGCCGGAGCATCTTGCGCATCCGCCAATGAGGTGCTGAAGAAATATGATGCTCATGTCCGCATAAATCAGGACAGTTCGCTTGAGGTCACAGAGACGATAGTTGCAAAGGTGGAAAATGTCGAGATACAGCGTGGGATAATACGGACATTTCCTGTAGAGTATAGGGATGATAAGAACAAGACTGTAGAGGTCGGCTTCAATGTGACCGACGTCAGACTCGACGGCTCAGAGGTGCCATGGCAGACGAAACGTTCGGGGCGCAGCGTTGACCTCAGGATAGGGGATCCCGACAGGATCATTGCTCCGGGGGTCCATACGTTCACGATAAAATACACAACAACGCGGCAGATAGGCTTCTTTGAGGATCACGACGAGCTGTACTGGAACGTGACCGGAACAGACTGGACATTCCCGATAATTGAAGCATCCTGCTCTGTCGCTTTGCCCGGGAGGGCGTTCGGCGAGGGGTTCAACACCATAGAATGGTATGTTGGCGAGGCCGGGACAAAGGGAGACATAAAAAATGCAAAACTGACCTCCGGGAACAGTGTGATTACAACACGGGCACTCGGTCCTGGTGAAGGGCTTACTGTCGTGTATACATGGCCTAAAGGGCTGGTCACCCCTCCTCCGCCTCCGTTAAAGGATAACGAAACGGCTCAGGGCATTGTCGGTACTGTTACGCTTGCGCTTATGCTATGCTGGTTCTGGTATGCATGGAGAAAATGGGGCAAAGATCCGATACGCAGGGCTGTGATCCCTATCTTCTACCCCCCCAAAAACACTTCCCCAGCATTTCTGCGCTATGTGCGCGACATGATGCTTGACCAGACCGCGTTCACATCCGCGGTGCTTGGTCTGGCTGTCAAGGGTGCGCTCGGGATAGAAGAAGAAGATGAGACAAAAACTTTCTTCGGAACGACAAAGGGCAATTATATCCTTCACAAGACAGATATCGAGCCGGAAAATTTAGAACCGGAAGAAAAGGCGCTTATGATGCAGCTGTTTCCGGGAAGTATAGATACGGTAGAGCTTACCCAGGCAAACCGGTCGCTGCTTTCAGGAGCTATGGCGAGCCTTGGAAGGAATTTCCGCAAAAGAAACTCTACTCTTTTCACCAAAAACACTGACAAGGTGCTGGTTGGTGTGCTTATCTATGCGCTCGGAACTGCTGCGCTTTATCCATTCAGCGGAGAATACCCGATAAACGTCGTACTTGCCGGCGTATGCGGCGTAATCATGATCGCTCTGGGCATGAGGCTCAGCAAGGCAGCAAACAGCGGTGGTCAGAATGTAAGGCAGTTACTCGTGCGCATTTTCCCTCCGGTACTGATCGGAGCTGTTGCTTCTATAGCACTGACAGACGAAGGGCTTTCTCCGCTGACGTTTCTTATGTTTGCTGCAGCCGCTCTTGTGATCTCCGTTATGAGGCCCCTTATGGTCGCAAGGACTAAGGAAGGCAGTGACCTGCTGAGCGATATAGAAGGCCTGAAGCTCTACATGGATACGGCTGAAAAAGAGCGTCTTGAGATGTTCAATCCGCCGGAGGAAACTCCTCAGCTATTTGAGCTCCTGTTGCCATATGCTTTGGCGCTCGATGTCGCGAAGACATGGGGCAACAGATTTGAAAAAGTCCTCACATCCGCACAGTACCGTCCGCAATGGTACACAGGCCCGTCTCCGTATATCTTTATGTATGGAGCAGGGCTGCAGAACTTTTCTTCAGACCTTCAGGATCATATGAAACAGAGTCTTGCCGCACCAGCTCCAGGAGGAAGTTCCGGGATGGGCGGCGGAGGATTCGTAGGAGGAGGAGGAGGCGGCGGCGGCGGCAGAGGCTGGTAGCATCTGCCGTCAGCATGATGCAACGGCATTTAACTGTAAATAAAACTCAATAGTCTACCGCATGGTCGGCGGATCTCCATCCTGATCTGCTTTATAGGATCCGCCGATTTATATATGTTTATTCTCTGCCATGCACACATGCTGCTCCTCAGGGTTTTTCAGTAATATCAGAGCCATAAGCGCGTTTTTCTTTTTGAAGTCTGATTTGCGTTTAGCTTTTTTTTAGAATTTCTTTTATCACATTCCATATTTCCGGTTTTTCATGTCCCTTGCGCCAGGCCGCAACACCGGCCAGTCTGTATTTATCGATGAGCAGCAGCTTGCGTGCTATTGATTCCTCATCCTCGACCCAGACTTTGTATGTTTTTCCATTTAAGATATATGAATAAAAATACTGTCCGAGATTATTGATCCATATCGGCGACAGCCTCCTTGACTGAATGATCATGTCGGACTCAGACATAGTAAGAGTGAATGCCTTTGTCTTTACTTTGCCTCCCCCTATGGGTGTCTCCTCCCAGCGCCTCATATAGAGCGGCACGCCGAGCACAAGTTTCTCGGGTGGGACACCCTCCGCAATAGTTTTTTGAACTGCCTGCTCGACCCATGGCATAGACGCCACGGAGCCTGATGTGGGGGATGTACGCCAGTGCTGGTCGTAGGACATCAGCACGACGTAATCAACGTATCTTGAAAGTGCCCCCCTGTCGTGGCTGCGAGAGGTATTGCTGTTTGCCGGTATAAAAACGTCAACGGATAATGTCAGGCCCTGTGAGCGTATTTTCGGTGCAAGCAGCGCAATAAAGCGCACAAAGGCCTCCCTGTCATTTACGTCCATGCCCTCAAAGTCTATGTTGATGCCGTCAAGGTTATAAAGCTTTGCATATGCCAGTATGCGTGCGATAAAGAGGTTTACTGCTCTTGCATTTCTGAAGAATGCCGTTGTATTGGTTTTGCTGAATCCGTTGGAGACAAGCCCCCATACACGATAGCCCTTACGGTGAGCTTCTTCAACGTAAGCGGCGGATGCCCTGTTTGCCATGCTGCCGTTTCCGTCGGTCAGGTTGAACCACGTCGGGGATATAATGTCAAGGCCTTCTATCCGGGGTTCGTTACTGAGGCTGGGGTTGTCATTTGTCACGTATGCCCAGACGAGAGAAAACTTTCCGTTTATCGCATCTGACGGTTTTGATCGTTTCGGCTGTATTACACCGGCCACAGTCTTGCGGAACGTGACTGTCCGGTTATCTCTCTCCGACGTAATGCCCGTCACACGCTCCATTCCTGTCATGTTGAAATATGATACTCCGTTATCGACCAGAGATGGGAAATAGAGAGGCAACATGTTCCCTGCGAGCAGTCCGATCTGTGGGTCACAGAATATATTTGCAGGGTCCTGTAGATTCACGATAAACCCCTTGCCATTCGGTCCGTTCATAAGAGGAACTCCCATCTGTCGCGCGGCATCAGCCGGGATCCAGAGATCTCCTCCTCTGTAAAAACCTGTGTCAAGCGTAATATTATTCCTTCCGTCATCTAAGTTAAGAGCAACCGGAATGTCACCGTCGGCTGCAAAGGCTGTGTTGCAAATCACCAAAGAAAAGGCAAGTGCAGCAAATAGTCTGAGGATATAATTTTTCCCAAATCTCATCAGTTCAGAAGACTCCTTTCATTACTCACAGTACGATACCATAAATTACACGAAGATATTAGGCAAAATTGCTATATAATGCAACTGTCGCGTTTCATTTTGGCTGGATCGAGGTGTTGACCGCTGAAAAAAATATTTTCCATTTTTGTTCTGATATTACTCCTTTGCACGATTTGTTCAGCTGCTTTCTGTTCTGAAGGAATGGGTATAACAAGTTCAAAATTTCTGGAGAAACTTGGCTACGCAGGTTCGCGTGTCAGCCATGGCCTTTCAAGCGCACAAATATACAAAAGGCAGCATAAGTCTGAGAAAAAATTTGCTATAGAATATAACAGTGCTGTGATGCTGATAATAAATGAGGCAAGGGAATCGGAAGAGCTGAAAAACGTCGCAGTCAGCTATATCATCGACGAAAACGAACATCAGCGGCATTATGCAAGAGACGGCATGGTTGAGGATGGGGATGTATTTGAGAGTATCTGCATACAGGTGATGATTGCGCTTCATGCTAAAATTACTGTCGAAACAGCACGTGAAAAACTTATGACTATAGGTTTATACGGCAGCATGCTTGACGGACGCCAGCGGAGCTGCACGTCAGGAGAATATCGCTATATAATGAAGCTCCAGCCAAACGGCATGGCATTGTTGGTTGTTGCTCACATATAACAAACACACATAAAAGACCGAGGAGAGGTTATTGAGATGAACATTCAGCAACTGATTGAGAAGCTGGACGCGGCAGAGACAAATGAGGAGATACGCGAAATAGGGGAGCAGCTGCTTGAGGCGGACCCGGAGAACCCTTATGGAAAACTTGCAGTGTGGGAGACTATGGAGTATGAGGACTGCGTTGAGAACCTTGACATGCTGCGCGAAGCACTGGACAATATCAGGGCGGTAGTCGACGCAAAGGAGATGCCTCCGGTGATGGAGGATGACCGCGATGCGCAGGTCTACTGCACAATAATGATGAACCTCGGTTACGCCCTGCTTGCAGAGGGGGAACCGGAGGCAGCTCTTGAAGTGGCGCGCGAATTTGCCAATTTCGATGATGAAGGTGCCTTTCCGAGCCGTACTCTCCTCTACCGCTGCATGCTGGACCTTCAGATGTACCGTGAGATATTGGAGACACTTGATGCCGACCCGCTTGAATCAGTAGTCGGAGAGCACGCGCGCGCGATCGCAATGATAGAGACGGAGGCAGACCAGGGAGAGATAAGGGATGCAGTGAACTATGCTATCTCGCTCGCGCCGGACGTTCCGTTTTTTGTCCTAAACATATGGGATATGCCGGAGATGGAAGATGATATAGACGAAGATCTCGAAGATATCATCAGCTACGCGACATATCTGGCCGACCCATGGTGCAGCTCCGATAAACGTTTAGCTGCTCTCAGCGCACCGACATTTCTGCTCGGATACCTCACGGGCAGGCTGAATGACGAGAAGGAGATGCAGGTGCTCAAAGAGGGATACGAGGCCGCAGGTGTTCTTGAGGATGTTGAAGCGGTGAGGGCACGTATCGCAGAGATGGAAGAAGAGGCAAAGGATCCTGAGGAAATTGACGCTGTCGCACTTGGAGAAACTGCCGAAATACTCGAAACCCTTCTTGGCTGATAACATAGCCGGATAAAGTCTTGCTCCGATCAAAAAACGGGGGGCTCACATCAGAGCCCCCCGCTGCGGGGTTTTATTCATTACAGTTGTCGACTATAACGCCCTGATTTGTCTCACCGTCCATGTACGCGGAGAAATCACCCCTGTATATCCTGATCGCGGGGTTTGGTCCCTGTTCCCATTTTTTACTTTCAAACCAATCCCTGTTAAGTATGTTTTTCTGTTCTCCATCAAAGACAGGCATATACAGAACATTATCAACTTCAAGATCAGAGAAAAAGTGTGTCCCGTAGGAGAGCTCGGGCATGAATCCAAGTCTCTGGATGCCCAGCTCAACGATGCAGCTGCAGTTGGTAAGCTCGTCATACTGGACCGGGACTCCGAGCGCAGGGTTGCTCGACCCGATCCGCCCGGGCGAGACCAGAATGTAGGGTATGCCTGCTAGGCTCTCGTTAACATGACCTATGCCCCTTGCCACTGAATAAAAATCAGGGCTTGAATAGTAAAGATTGTGGTCCACGTAAACAATGGCTGATATGTGTTCCAGACAACCGGGTGTTACCATTGTGCCGGCACGGAGAAGTATCTGTCTGTCTCCCAGGTCCGGTATGCCGGAGTCAAGACAAGTCTTGCACCAGAACGGGCGTGACTGGATGATACAGAAAGAATCCTCTGTCGGCTCATAAGCATATTCAATGTCGGCAGGGACTCCCATGGAATCTTCAAGCAGGCGGAGAGTCTTCTTCATGCGCTCAAAGAATAGTGGATACATCCTGGGGAAGTTTTCGAATGTGAGGCATATTTTCGAGTTGTGCTCGAGTTTTATCATGTTTTTCATGATTGGCATAAAAATGCCTTCTCCGTCTTCATAACTGTAGAGCTGCGCATAAGCGGCAAAATCAGGATGGAAGGATATAAGTTGATGCCATTGTTTCTTGATGTCAAGAGCAGTAAGTTCATCAGGGTGGTCGGCGTCTATTACGTGAAATGTCTCCTGAGCGTGTGACGCGATCTTTCCAGGGTCCTGTCCCTCGGGTCTGAGGTTCGGGTTGGTAAGCGATACAGTCCGTGCATAGCCTCGTTTTGTACTCATAGTGCCCAGCCCGAAAACAATTCGGAGGACCCCGTCCCCCTGTTTTATTCGTGTGTTCCACCGTCTGAAATTCTGTGAATAACCGACTCCTGCCATAGTTGGATAGTAGTACTGTCCACGCCATCTGCCCGCCATGCGTATAAGGATTATCCCCATGTCATCGTCGCCGAGCCCGTGCTTCTTCCGATAGCCGACCGCCTTGGGGAAATAGATCCTGGCATATATTTTTCTTATATCGTCTTCGACCCTGCGTGCCCGTTCCTCAAGTGATGGGAAATTATTGCTCAAAAACGTTGAAAGATACTTACCCGCAAACGAATGTTTTGTCGAATCTTCGAGCCTGCTGCTGCTGCGGACTACAACAGGGTCATTTATTTCGGTGAGAAATCTCCGAACAGCCTCGGATACGATCTTTGGAAGCGGGGTCGCCAGGAAAACATTCTCAATCCTTTCCGGATCATTTTGCGCTATAAGTGTTTCGAAATTTGGTACAGCTTCGAGGAACTGATGAAAAATATCCACGCTGAAGTATATTGATTTGGGTATTTTTGTTGCGGAGAGCATAGGATCACCGCTGTCCCGAAGTTTTCTGAGCGCGAAAAGCAGAGAGCGTCCCTTGCCTCCTATCGTACCGGAACCGTATATCATCGGTGCAAAATCCGGATCGTCCTGAGGCCTCCATGCGAAGTAACTTTCCTGGACTTTATCGGGATTGATCATGACTGTTTGACCTCCGTATCCCATCTGTCAATTACTACCCCTGTCTCGCTGTCTCCATCCAGAAGCACGTCAAAATTCCCGATGTAATGTCTTACAGCCGGATGGACCGAAGCAGTCCACTTGCTTTTCTGGAACCAGTCCCTGTTGTAGATGTTTTTCCCCATTCCTTCGAAGATCGGAAGATATAGGATGTTATCCCCATCAAGGTCAAGAAAAAAATGAGTGCCGTAAGATAGCTCGGGCGCCATACCCATATCGGGGGTGCCGATCTCAACGAGGCAGCCTGCGTTTGAAAGTTCGCTGTATTGCACCGGGACCCCGAGGATCGGATTAGAACTGCCCCACCTTCCTGGCCCTACGAGTATATACCTCTCTCCGTCAAGCTGATTGTTTATCTCGCCGACTGCGCGGGCAACCTCATAAAAGTCAGTATTATTACAGTAAATGTCTGAATCTACGTAGACTATATGGTGCACGTTCTCAAGTCTTCCGTTAGCGACCATACGGTCGCCGCGCAGTATGATCTTCTCCGGAGCGACATCAGGTATTTCAACGCGTCCCCGGTCGTCATAGACGGAAAGCGGGCGAAGCTGTACAAGGGTAAACCTGTCGTCCTCTGTTTCGTAGGTGAACTCCATATCAACAGGAAGCTGGATCTCGTGTTCAAAAAGCTTCAGGAGGCGTTTTATCCTATCGAAGAGGCGGGGACACCTCTGCATTAGCTCTGCCAATGTAAATACCGGTCTTGGCGCGTGCATGCTGCTTGTGTCGGCGAGCAGCCAGTGGAACATACTCCCGTCGTACCACTGGATATATGATTGTGCCATTTTGTGCGCCTTTATGATCTCATGTATGGAGTTCCCGAGTAAGCCGGTCATAAAAGAATTATTACCGATGTCGATGTAATCGAATTTTTCCTGTGAATGGGCGATAATATCCGCAGGGCTGTTGCCCTCCGGCCTCAGATTAGGATTTGTGAGATAAAATGTGCGGGCAAAAGAGCGGTCCACGGTGCGTGTCCCGAGCCCGAAACAGAGCCTTGCTACGCCATCCTCTTTCTTTATTCTCGGAGACGGACGCCTGAAGACCTGTGAGAATGCCGTTCCCGCGAACTCAGGGTAATAGCGCTGTCCGCGAAGCCTGCCTGCTATTGGCTGAATAAGCACTGCCATATGTTCCCCGCCCCAGAGTATACCGTGTTTGCGTTTGTACTCCCTTGCAGCCGGGTTATATGTTGAAGCATATACTTTCTTTATGGCAGTTTCGAGGTCTTTACGCCTCTGAGCACGCTCTCCACGGTTCGTAATGAACTTTGTCGCATATTTCCCGGCGAAGGACAGATTCACGTTATCTTCAAGTATAGATGAGGAACGAACGGATATAGGTCTGTCTATAGTGTCAAGGATGCGATCGATGCCTTCATCCGCGGATTCAGGCAATTCAGCATCCTGACAAATTTTGTATAGCATTGGAGCGTCGCTGTGCTCGCGCAGGGCCAGCAGCCTGTCCCATAGGCGGTTCATCTCCATGAATTCCTCAAAGACAGACGTAGTTATTACAAACGATTGCTGAGGCAGCAAGACATCATCAAGCAGCTTATGATTTTCAAGTATAGTGTGTGCAAAACTGAGCCCCTTTGCCTTGCCGCCGACAGCACCGCTTCCGATCAGCCAGCCGCGGTCTCTATAATATGGTACTGGGTCAAAGCTTCTGTAAAAATCTCCGTACTCCATCGTTCCACCTCCAAAGGTAAAAGGACCGGCTGTCAGGACAGATGTCTAGTTTATTGCGGCAGAACTCTATATACAGCCGACGGTCATTCAGTCGAGGATAAACTCATCCCGGCGGGAGTCGTCAGATACTTTGTATATATATCCTCTGTCCCTGTCCCATACATAGGGCCCGTTGCCTGAAATTGAGCCGTACCCGTCGAGGTACTCCATATTAAGGAA
>JAJFTP010000035.1 GCA_021372895.1 Synergistaceae bacterium | reverse complement strand
GGAGTGATGCGTGCGCTCGGGGAGACCATGGTCGTGCTTATGGTCGCCGGCGGGGCGGCGATACTTCCGCATTCGCTGACAGATCCGGTGAGGCCCCTGACTTCGACTATCGCCGCGGAGATGGGCGAAACTCCGGTAGGCCGCGATCACTATCATGCGCTGTTTTTCGCCGGGTTTATTCTCTTGGTTATAACGCTGCTTGTAAATCTGGCTTCCTTATATGTCGAAAAAAGAGGGCGGAGAATATGAACAGGACATTATTCCGCAAATGCTCAAACAGCATGATGACGCTGCTTTTCTGGGCATCGGGTATTTCTCTGGCGGTGCTGCTTGCGGGAGTTGCCATTTTTCTGTTTCGTCAGGGCTGGCAGGTGCTCTCATTTGAATTCCTGACAGAGGCTCCGAGGGACGGTATGACCGCAGGAGGCATTCTGACGCCGCTTGTAGGTACGGTACAGCTCGTATTTGTATCAATGGCTGCGGCGTTGCCTGTCGGGGTAATGACCGGACTTTACTTCGCGGAATATTCGAAGGAGGGGCCTGTGACGCATCTGCTGCGTCTCTCGATACGCCTGCTTGCCGGAGTGCCGTCTGTAATTTTCGGACTTTTCGGGCTATCGTTTTTTGTTGTTTTTATGAACTTTGGGTCATGTCTGCTCTCTGCGGGGCTGACGCTCGGCTGCCTCTCCCTTCCGCTTATCGTTACGGCATCGGAGCAGGCGTTCCTTGCGGTGCCCCAGGATTACCGGGACGCGTCCTATGCTCTCGGTGCGACCAAATGGCAGACGATAGTCAGGGTCGTATTCCCTTCAGCAGCCTCAACTATAATCACAGGCGCGATACTTTCGATAGGCAGAGTAGCCGGGGAGACTGCTCCTATAATGTTTACCGGTGCGGCATATTTTGCACCTGAGCTTGCCAAAAGTGTATTCAGCCAGGTGATGGCCCTGCCATATCACATATATGTGCTTGCAACTTCATCAACTGACCTTGAAGCGACAAGGCCGATCCAGTATGGTGCGATACTTGTTCTTATAGGACTTGTGCTTGGGACGAGCGCTGTAGGCGTCATCCTGCGTGCAAGGCTTGCTTCGAGGAACGGGAGGTAAGGGAATGAACGAAAAAGATTTTGAGGTCCAGATAAAGACAGTCGGGCTGGATCTCTCCTATGGACAGACAAGGGTGCTGAAGGGCATATCTTTCGACATGGGCCGCAAGACGGTCACGGCCTTCATTGGACCGTCAGGCTGCGGGAAGAGCAGCTATCTGCGCTGTCTGAACAGGATGAACGACTTTATCCCGTCGGCCCGCATAAGCGGACTCATAGAAATCGACGGTGAAAACATACTGGCTCCTGAGACGGACGTCATTGCGCTGCGCCGCCGCGTAGGGATGGTCTTTCAGAGTCCCAACCCTTTTCCTATGTCCATATATGATAATGTGTCATACGGGCCCAGGCTAAACGGCGTAAAGGACCGCTCCGAACTCGACAGCATCGTTGAGAGCAGCCTGCGCGGTGCGGCGCTCTGGGATGAAGTGAAAAATAAACTGAACACGCCAGGCACCGGACTTTCCGGAGGGCAGCAGCAGCGGCTTTGCATTGCACGCGCGATAGCCACGCAGCCGGAAGTCCTTCTTATGGATGAACCGACCAGCGCCCTTGATCCCATGTCAACGGCACGTATCGAGGAGCTCATCCGGGAGCTTAAGGGAGACTATACGGTCGTTATTGTCACGCACAACATGCAGCAGGCAGCGCGCATTTCCGATTATACCGCGTTCTTCCTGCTGGGAGACCTTGTTGAATATGATCGGACGGCGCGTATGTTCACTTCGCCGTCCGACAAGCGGACCGAAGATTATATTTCAGGCAGATTCGGCTAAGGGAGGTTTGTCATCATGGAGACTATAAACACAAGAAAAAGGATCGAGGACGATCTATCGGAGCTAAAGCGCATGATCTTCCGTATGGGGCGTATGGCGGGGGAATCCCTTGAAAAAGCTGTCTGGGCGCTCAAAAACAGAGATGCCGAGACCGCACGTACTGTGCTTGACTCCGACGACATGATAGACGACCTCGAAGACAAGATAGACAGCGCCTGCATGGAGTTTGCCGCGAGGTATCAGCCCCTCGGCGAGGATCTGCGCGTCGTTACGTCTATTATGCACATGGCGGTGGACCTTGAACGCATCGGCGACTACGGAGGAAACATTGCTAAAGTGGCAATAGAGCTTGCATCCTCGGAACCGATAAAGCCGCTGATAGATATCCCGCGAATGGTCGAAAAAATAAACAGGATGATGGATATCTCGCTTACAGCGATCGACACGCATTCGCCTGAAACCGCCATGACAGTTTTTCCGATCGACGACGAAGTGGACGACCTCGAAAAACAGATAATGCGCGAGCTTTTCCTGATGGTAATGGAAAAGCCGGAGCGCCTGGAGCAGTCCTTTATGCTCTTGAATGTATCAAGGACACTTGAGCGGGCCGGAGACCATGTTACAAATGTCGCGGAAAGGATCGCCTACATGTACACTGGCAAGACGATAAAGGCCTCTCAGTACCGAAGAAAGCGGGAGTCATAGGGGGAGACCGCCGTGGCGGAGAAAATCCTCGTTGTTGACGACGAAGAAAATCTTGCTGAATTTGTGAGCCGTGCGTTGAGGCAGAACGGTTACAGGACTCTGTGCGCCTTTGACGGGGACAGTGCGCTTGACCTTATAGAAGAGGAACTGCCGGACCTGGTCATCCTCGATCTTATGCTGCCTATGATGGACGGCTGGGAAGTATGCCGCCGCGTAAAGGCCGGTGAAAGTACAAAGGATATACCGATAATTATGCTCACGGCCAGAAGCTCGCCCGAGGATGCAGTCCAGGGGCTTGACCTTGGTGCGGACGATTATTTGAGGAAACCATTCCCGCTGGAGGAGCTGCTTGCGCGTGTACGCGTGCTGCTTAGAAGAAAAGAGTCCGAAAGCGGCCCGAAGGTCATTGAGGACGGAGATTTCCGGCTTGATCCCCTGGATAGGGAGGCATGGCTGCGCGGCGTATTGCTGGATCTGAGCCCGACGGAATTTGATATACTCGAAATACTTGCAAAGAGGATGGGGCATGTGGTTTCGCGTGAAGAGCTGCTGAAAAAAATCTGGGGCATCGGCGGGAATGATACCCGTACCGTGGATGTCCATATTTCCAGACTGAGAAAAAAACTTGACGACGGAAACATGCCTATGCTGGCGGCACAGTCATTGCGCGGACGCGGCTATAAGCTCATTTGGGAGGGGTAGAGACAGGGATGCTCAGAGGGATGACACTCAGAAAGAAGATAGCGGTGCTCCTCACCGTCTCTGTCCTCATCGTGGCTTTTGCTGCATGGGGATTCATATACAAGGCACAGCGAAGCGAGCTGATTGAAAACAACAGGGCGATGCTATCCCGTTACCTTGATGTTTTTGCAAAGGCTGGAGAAGAGCGCGGAGTAGATGGTATAAAAGAGATTTCCGGTTTCTGGAGCAAGGTATACCCCGAGGGGCGTTTTTCGCTCATAAACACGATGGGTGAGGTAATACTGGACAGCAAGGCCGATACCTACGGGCTTGACAACCACTATAAGAGACCTGAGATCATGAAGGCGTTTGCGGACGGAGAGGGGTCCGAAATGCGTTACAGCAAGACTATGGGGACTTGGCAGAACTACATGGCGAAACGTGTTGTCATCCCGGGCGATCCGGCGGAGAATATGGTGATCCGCCTATCTTATCCCGTCGATGAACTTGGCGGTCTTATAAAATCGATGGGCCGGCCATTCCTTTATTCCCTTGAAATAGTTCTTTTGCTTGTATGGCTTGGAGCCTACTGGATGCTAAGACGGATAATGAGGCCGCTGAATGCTCTGAGCAGGGCTGCGGAGACCATCGCAGCCGGCGGAACAGCCAGGTTTCCCATTATAAGCGATGATGTTGAGATGCAGAATCTTTCAAGCTCGCTCAATTCGATGTCAGATTCATTGAAGCTCAGTATCGAGGAAGCACAGGAACGCAAAGAAGAACTGGCGATGCTTGTAGGGGCGCTTCCTGTAGGCGTTATACTCATCGACGACAAGAAAAAGATACGCTATATAAACAAAGCTGCTTCGATGTTTTGCGGAAGGGGGACTTCTGTGCCGCCCCGCGGTACTTCCGTTGAACTTGTCCTTCCGTCCGAAGAAATTTGCCGCATGCTTGATGAAGCAAACGGCACAAAAATATTCACATTGCCGCGCAACGGAGGCCTTAAGCTCGAGGTAACGACACTGACAATTATGCGCGGGCTGCTTATCGTCATACAGGATATGACGGAAAAAATGCGGCTCGAAGAGGCGCGAAGGGATTTCTTCATAGATGCCGGGCATGAGTTCCAGACGCCGCTCACAGTTATACGCACAGGGCTTGAACTTTTGAAGTCCGGAGGATGCCTGACCGACAAAGAGGACGTTGAGGCTGTAGACAGCATGATCCGTCAGCAGGAGAGAATAAGCGGGCTTGTAGACGACCTCCTTTTCCTTGTGCGCCTCGACGTTGATCCATTTGTCACTGACTATGAGGATATAGACCTTAACGGGATGGTGACGGAACTCCTGTCCGAGGCTGGAACGCTGCCTAAGAGCAAGGGAATATCAATAGAGGGTTCATTCCCTGACACGGATGCGACAGTGCGCGGAAGGTACAGTGACCTGAGGCGTGCATTGTTCAACCTGATTGAAAACGGGGTGAAATATGTCTCGTCTTATTGCGGCGACGGTGCAGGCAGGGTAAAAGTGTCGATCTCCGACAGCGGGGACTGCTGGGAGATATATATTGACGACAACGGCCCGGGTGTCCCTGAGGCAGAAAGAAACATTATCTTCGAACGCTTCCGCAGGGGGGAGCACCACCGCGCAAGAAAGGGCGGAACTCCCGGGGGATATGGGCTCGGGCTTTCCATTGCCCGCAGGATCGCCGAGCGCCACGGCGGTAACCTTGAGCTTGCGGACTCAAAACTCGGCGGCGCAGCATTCAGAATGACTCTGCCTAAGACAGCCGCAGATAAAAATTAAAAAGACAATGAAAAAACATCCGAAGGCCGACGGAAGTCAGCCTCCGGATGTCGGGCATAAGCCGCTCAGAGATCAAATATCTTCAGTACTTCAGTGTCTTCCTGCCTTCCCATTAAACTTCCGGCTATGAACAAAACGACTGCGATCGACAAAGCAGGGACTATAGCGGTTGTCCCTCCAATGCTTGTCTTTGTTATATTGAACCAGAAAAAAGAGGCGGATCCGGCAGCCATAGACATAATCGCCCCTGTGGAGTTCGCGCGTTTCCAATATAAGCCGAATATAGTCGGGCAGAAAA
>JAJFTP010000034.1 GCA_021372895.1 Synergistaceae bacterium | reverse complement strand
AGTGTTGCGTGGATCATCGCAAAATTTCTCGTTGCAAGAAGTGCATGGCGTATAGCCTCTCCCCTGTAACCCGGAGCCTGATAGAGCGCGTTGGCTACCCACCCCACTCCGTCATAAGCAAGGATTGCTGCCTCAACATCATCCGGCGGACAGTTCTCGTTATAAAGTGTCTTGTATTCTTTGAGGACCGAGCGTATCTGCGGGTCAAGAGAAGAAACTTCGTTGATCCACCAGCTGCCGGCAAGAGATATTCCGGCAGTATCAGGTATAAGCTCTGTATATCCTTCAGCCAGTATCGTCGATACAAAACCTGCCGCACGCGCCTGTCTGACAATTTCTCCGGTGTCTCCATATCTTCCCGGCAGCAGAAGAATGTCTGCCCCGCTATCTGCTATAGCTTTCATCGCGGAAGAATAAGCAGAGCCGCTCTTTTTAGAGTAACTCAGGTCTGCCGTAACAGAACCGCCAAAATTTTTTATCCAGCGAAGGACAGATTCATGCACTGCTGCAGAGATGTTGTCGTCCGCATTGTAAAAGAGTCCGAATTTTTTTTTCATGAGCCCCTGTATCGCAAAATATGCAAGCATCTTAGCCCGCGCATGCGTATCGTTTGCCAGATGAAAAGAGTAAAGGTGGGGTCTATTCCCATTCATCAGAGATCCAAAGACGACCTCAGGTGAGGTTATCACAAGAGGAACACCTATCTCGTCGGCTATAGACGACATAACTTGGACGGATTGGCCCTGCATGCCGGTCATCATAACCAGAATACTCTTGTCCTCCATAGCTCTGCGGATGCTCTTATCCGCCTTGCCAGGATCTGAAGGGATGTCATAACCGACGATTTTAAGTTTATAGCCTCTGACGCCTCCCTGTTTATTTATGAGTTCAACCGCAAGTTGGGCCGCGCGAAGTTGGTTGTGTCCGGTCTGTGCTGCCGGGCCGGTAAGAGGGGCGAAGAAAACAATGCGGAATTCGTCTCCTACCGGATTGCGCTGGCTGCCTATCTGAAAGAACAGCACAACAATGGACAGAAAGGCAACAATGAGAACCAGCCCGTTGTAAAAAGACTTTTTCCGGATCCACATAGTCCTGGGTTTATTCGATATGCCGCCTGATATCCTGCGCAGATTCCCGGATCGCGCTATTACCATATCCACTCCATCGGGGCCTTCGTTGCTGTCAGGAAATGATGATGCCTCACTTAGGATCCTTAGGACTTCTTCTGCATTTTCAACTGTAAACCCGAGATTTTTACAAAGCCTGTCTGTCCAGGATGGATCGTTTATACCAAAATTTTTAGTATGAGGGGCCCACCCGGATTTGATCAAGTATCTAAGGGCGAAGGTAAGACGAAAATTTTCAGCCCGGCAGGAAGGACAGCGATCCTCAAGAAACTGAGACAACCTGTCGGGATCCTCAAGTATCCCGACTCCATAGTCTTCAATCAGATCTTTAAGTACCTGTTTGAGAATTTCCTCCATCAGCCACACTCTCCCCGCTTCCGGATAAGTATAACGTGCAGACTGAAGCAGGGCAAGAGAGTGTAATTTTCACCTCTGATGCCATAGAAAAGCTAAAGACCACTGATAACGAAAAAACGTATCCCAAGTAAAAAACACTTGGGATACGTTGGAAGGCATCAACCCTAATCCGTCATATCGGCTTGTGTCTCACCCCTGATATGTGAACACGTTACCCGCAGATCATAAGTTCTCTCGTAAAATGATTCAGGACCTCGCCTGTACCGTCGGTACGTACAGCAACAAGGTTCTCTATCCTTACGCCAAATTTGCCCGGTATATATATACCGGGTTCCACGCTGAAGACATTGCCTGGTTTAAGCGGCACATCATTGCCCTCTATGATGTACGGGTTTTCATGGACAGCAATGCCTATGCCATGGCCAACGCGGTTAAAGAAGAAGTCTCCGTAGCCGGCATCAATTATGACCTTACGGGCAGCCCTGTCAACATCCTGTCCGGTCGCACCAGGCTGCACTGCCGCTTCTCCGGCTGCCTGAGCAATACGAACTATTTCATATATTTTTCTCTGCTCATCTGTCGGCTCACCGACAAATAGAGTGCGAGTCGTGTCGGAGCAATAACTCTTGTAACGTCCTCCAAGGTCAAGAATTATAATATCGTCCTTCTCAATGACGCGCTGATCTCCCGCATAGTGCGGCATTGAACCGTTGGGGCCGCTTGCCACTATAGGGTCAAATGACATCTGGTCACTGCCGAGTTCCTCAAAGAACTCCGGGATCTTTTTAATAATTTCGCGCTCCTTCATGCCTGGCTTGATAAACTTCTGAAGTTTTGCAACTACTCCGTCAACAATACGAGAGGCGATCCTCATGTATTCCAGCTCTTCTTCGTCCTTGCAGGAACGAAGCGGGGCCAGCACGTCGCTGCCGTTGCAAAGCTGTATGTCCATAGCGTCTCTTATTGCAAGCATATCTACTGCGCGAACACCGTCGTTGAACGCGATCTTGCCCCCAATCAATCCTAGTTTCTCACAGCCGAGCCTGAATGCTCCTGTAAATCCCTCATGGTCATCCCATTCCGCGTAAAACGGGACATCGCCGAACGCGTTCATGATCTCTTCCCTGTACAGAAGAGGCGTCATAGCGAAACATCTGCCGTCCTTAGC
>JAJFTP010000033.1 GCA_021372895.1 Synergistaceae bacterium | reverse complement strand
CGCTCCGCCGCGCCTCGCAAGAGTCTTCGTTATCGCCGCCGTGAGCGTAGTCTTGCCATGGTCGATGTGGCCTATGGTGCCTATGTTCAAATGCGGCTTATTGCGTACGTATTTCTCTTTTGCCATTACAATCTTGCCTCCCTGGATTTGTTTCAGTAATAATGCCCCTTGGGCGTGTTTTCATTTTTATATTCCAGCCACATCAAAAGAGATCCGGAAGTCTGAGCCGGATCTCTAAGGATAAGTACGGTAGATTATACAGTATGGATTTCGCGAACGCAAGCATAACAGGTAATTTCGTCGGCTGCTAATTGCAAAAATAAACGCGAGCAAATCAAACCGATCAGTCTCATATCATATTATGAAGGAGTGATCGCAACCGCTCGCGTTTACTCCTTTAAAGATCGCATTTACTTTGTCGGCGGGTTATCATCAATTTTTTGTTCCCTTGTTTGTCGATTTATTGTAAAATCTTCACAAGGCGGGGGTAGAGAAAATGACAAAACAAGCAAAGATGAACCATAAACTCAAAATATTGATACCTGTGGTGCGTGGCCTTGCAAAGATACTCGGCAGGGACTACGAGGTGAACCTGCACGATGTATCAATGCCGGAGCATTCCCTTGTCCTCTGTGAGAACGGGCATGTTACGGGACGCGCACCCGGAGGCCCGATGACGGACTTTGGACTCTATATGCTCCAGTCCGAAGAATATCAGGCAAAGGAAGGCATTTATAACTATCTTGCAAAGAACAACAGAGGTGAGCTGATAAAGTGCAGCGCGATTTTCATTCGCGACGAGAACGATAAAATCATCGGCTTTCTCTGCATAAACTATGACATCAGCAAGGCCGCTGCAGCACAGGAACTTATCGAGAGCCTGCTGCACCTGGACATGGAAAAAGTTGAACAATACCCGGACAGCCTTCCGGAGCCAATGGCTGCAAATCAGGAAAAATTTCCGCCGCCTGTGCGTGAATGGTTTGCACAGGATCTCGAAGAGGTCGTCAGCGATTCGCTTGCGCATGTTAAACTCCGCATCGGCAAACCGTTGAGTTACCTCTCGAAAACAGAGAAACAACAGGTCATCCAGGAACTTCACGACAAAGGATTTTTTCTCCTTAAGGGCGCTGTGGATATTCTTGCAGAAGAGATGGGGAACACTAAATACACTATATATTCTTATATAAGAAACGTCCGGGGAAAAACCAGCAAAACTAAGTATAATAGTCAAAAAAAGGCCTGATTTTAAAGTGAAACTTTAATTTCACATTAAATTATTTTTAATGTCAGGATATATCTCTTCTCTTGACAAAACTTCATTATGGAATGACAATATTCGCCGTGAGTATCAAAAAATTGTCATGGCGTTAATTTTTTGATGTACGTAGTTATCAAAGCACTTAGTTAACAGAAATTTATTTCGAAGCAGAGACGCTGCTGAGATAAAGAACGGGGAGGGAGAGAGGACATGGAACTGATACAGAAGCACCCGATACTGGAATTTAAACATGGCAGAGAAGTGACATTCAGCTTTGACGGTAACGAGCTCAAAGGATTTGAGGGGGAGCCGATAGCGATGGCACTTCACGCGAACGGGGTACACATCTACAGGGTAACGCCTGAGATGAAACGCCCGCGCGGCTTCTTCTGTGCGATAGGCAAATGCAGCTCATGCTTCATGATGGTTGACGGAGTTCCGAACATAAGGACCTGCGTCACGCCTCTTGAAGCGGGCATGAAAGTCGAGACCCAGCACGGCAAGGGGCTCGTACCCATGGAAACGAAA
>JAJFTP010000032.1 GCA_021372895.1 Synergistaceae bacterium | reverse complement strand
GATGAAAGTTCCATGTTGGACTTGCCTAAATTTAAACATAGAGGCTATAATGACCGTTGCACATTGTGGGGTGTAGCCAAGCGGCAAGGCAGCGGACTTTGGATCCGCCATCGATGGTTCGAATCCATCCACCCCAGCCATTGCAGGCGATACGGAGAAGGCAACGGCTGGCGGCCTCCTCATGTTTTTTGTTTTTTTACTCAACTTTCCCACCGTCTTTCCCGCATGCTTTTGAGCGGGAATCCAGCGACTTAAATATTTTGAGGGACTGGTTCTCCGCTAAAAAACATTTAGAGAAGACGAAAAACAGAGGTTTTGAATCCACTAGTAGCAAGAGGTGGGAAAGTTGAGTTTTTTATAATAAAATCGCAAATTTGAAGGGAGCCTGGGAAATGCGACACAAAAAGAAACCGTTTTGTGTTCTTGTGTTAGCTGCAGGAAAGGGCACGCGCATGTACAGCAAAACCCCTAAAGTTCTTCAGAGTATGCTTGAAGAACCGCTTCTATATTATCCGCTCTCTGCCATAACAAAGTCGGGCTTTAATGATATAGCCGTCATGGTTGGTTTTTCGGGAGAAACAGTGGAAGCGTGGTTATCCCAAGTTTTCCCTGATGTCAAAGTTCTCTGGCAGAAAGAGCAGCTGGGGACAGGACATGCTGCCAAGCTTGCTCAGAACTGGTGGTCGGAATATGAAAACGTTATGATACTTCCGGGCGACACTCCTCTTATCACATCTGATACGATCAGAATATTTGCTGAAAAGCACATATCCGGCGGCGGCTGCAGCTTCCTCAGCTTTGAACTTGAAAATCCTTACGGCTACGGACGTGTTATACGCGAAGGAACCACAGTGAGGATAGTCGAGCAGAATGATGCGTCTGACGAAGAAAAAAAATGCCGTGAGGTAAACAGCGGCATGTATATTTTCAATACAGGGATCCTTGCTTCTGTAATAGATAAAATCCAATGCGAAAATATTCAGAAGGAATATTACCTTCCTGATGCTCTGCTGCTCATACAGAATGCAGGCGGCAGCGTTGATGCAGTCAAAGTTGAAGATCCGTCAGAGTTTCTCGGTGTGAACGACCCCAGACAGCTTGCCGAAGCAGCTGCAGTTATGCGGGGCAGGATACTGGACAGGTGGATGTTGAGCGGGGTGAAATGCATGGATCCCCTGTCGACATGGATCGGCCCTAAAGCAGTGCTGGCGGAAGACGTTATAATAGAGCCGTCTGTGCAGATATGGGGGACCTCTTATATAGGCGCCGGTTCCAGGATAGGCAGTTTTACGACCCTCAGAGACGCGGAATTGGAAGAAAATGTCACCATTGTCGGTTCAGTCAGGATAAAGGGCAGCAAAATAGGGAGGGATTCCTCCGTGGGGCCCTTCGTCTTTATACGCGATAAGGCCGTACTTGCCGATGATGTCCATGTAGGGCGTTTTGTAGAGATAAAAAATAGCACTGTATCATCGGGCGCGAAAGTACCGCATCTCTCATACATAGGAGATGCGGAAATAGGCAGAAAAACTAATATCGGAGCAGGTACGATAACATGCAATTACGACGGAGAGAAAAAAAACCGTACAATAATCGGGGACAATTGTTTTATCGGCAGTGATACAATGCTGGTGGCTCCCGTTGTTGTGGGCAGCAATTCGACGACGGCCGCAGGTTCGGTAATAACCGAGGATGTTCCGGAAGGAGCTCTGGGTGTTGCCAGGGCCAGACAAAAAAATATAGAGGGCTGGTATTTAAGGAAAAAGAATATCAGGGGAGGAAATTAATAATGTCGGCAGGACTGAGAGAAGTTAAAATTTTTTCAGGGAGCGCCCATCCGCAGTTTGCGGAGAATGTATGCATGAATCTGGGCGTCCCTCTTTCGGCTTCAAAACTCTTCAGGTTTTCAGACGGGGAGATCGGAGTATCCATTGAGGAAAGCGTACGAGGCGCCGATGTATATGTTGTCCAGCCGACATGCGAACCGGCAAATGAGCACATCATGGAGCTTCTTATAATAGTCGATGCGCTGAGAAGGGCATCAGTGTACAGGGTGAACCTCGTCATACCTTATTTCGGATACGCGCGTCAGGACAGAAAAACACGCTCGAGGGAGCCTATAACAGCAAAACTGGTTGCAAACCTCCTTGAAAAGGCCGGTGCCGACAGGGTCATCTCCGCAGACCTCCATGCAGGACAGATACAGGGATTTTTTGATATTCCCGTTGATCACCTCACAGGCGGCCCGCTTCTTGCGTCATACTTTCGCCGTATCCTCAAAAAGGAAGTGGATGCAGGCCTTATATCCGTTGTATCCCCTGATATCGGCGGAGTCGTAAGGGCAAGAAAATTTGCCGAGCAGATAGGCAACGCCGACCTTGCAATAGTAGACAAGCGCCGCTCGCATGAAGTTGCAAACACATGCGAGGTTATGGAGATCATAGGTAACATTGAGGGCAAGACCGCTATTCTGGTCGACGATATAATCGACACAGCGGGTACAATGGTAAAAGCTACGGAGGCCCTGATCCAGAGGGGCGCTAAGGAAGTATACGCATGTGCTACGCATGGCGTGCTGTCCGGCCCCGCGGTAGACAGGCTGAAGAACTCCTGCATCAAGGAAGTCGTTCTGACGGATACGATCCCGATCAAAGAGGAGAAGAAGTTCGACAGGATCACTGTGCTCCCTATCTCCACGCTATTTGCGGAAGCGCTCAGAAGGATACATTCGGAACATTCGGTGAGCATCCTTTTCCGTTAGGTCTCACAAAATATTATTTAGGGAGACAGATCCGCTTATAGTATATACATATTTAAAGCATACAATATATTGAGGAGGAAATATAATATGGCAACCAAACAACAGAACCTTAAGATCGAATTTACGAAAAGAGAGACGACAGGGAAGGGTGTATGCAAGAAGCTTCGTTCAAAGGACATTCTGCCTGTTGTCCTTTATGGCCCTGGTTTTAAAGACGGGCTTCCGGGGACTGTCCCCGTAAGGATGATCTCCCAGATAGCCAACAGCGAGCGAAGGGAGACTGCGATCGTTGAGCTTGCGATGTCAGATGGCGGTATTTTTACCGCGCTTATCAGGGATGTGCAGCGCCACCCGCTGACGCAGCGGCTTCGCCATATTGATTTTTATCAGGTATTGTCCGGGCACAAGATCAAAGTTGAAATTCCGGTCCATATAATAAACAAGGAGATCTCTCCGGGGTTTAAAGAGGGAGGTCTTTTCAATCAGAGCATCCGGCTCGTCACTATCGAAGTGGTACCAAGTGCCATCCCTGAATCCATAGTAGTTGATGCAAGCGGCCTGGAGATAGGATCTGAAGTATTCGTCAAGGATCTTCCCCTTCCTGAAGGCTCAGAGCTGATTACGGATACGGATATCCTCGTTCTTAATATCATGCAGCCTAAGGCAGCTTCGGAAGAAGGTACCGCCGCCGAAGAGGGCACTGAAGAAGTAGAGGTAGTAGCCAAGGGAAAGGCAAGTAAAGAGGAAGAATAACATACAGGACAGATCAGATAATCAGTTATGAAACTTATTGTCGGACTGGGCAATCCGGGAGTTGAGTATGCCTGGACAAGACACAATGCAGGATGGCTCATGATAGATTCGTTCGTGGGCCGTCTTGGGTTGGGCGAACCACAGATGAAATTTAAGGGTGCTTTCTGGGGACCGGTGCTCTATGACTGTGAAAAAATCTCGCTGCTCAAACCCTATACATACATGAATCTCAGCGGGCTGTCTGTTTTAGAGGCTGTGCGCTATCAAAACCTTGGACCTTCCGATGTGCTGGTCATTTTCGACGACGCCGCTCTGCCCTTTGGGCGCGTCAGGATGAGGGAACATGGTTCTGCCGGCGGACAGAAGGGCATGATGTCCATACTCGGAGCGCTTCAGACACTTGATGTACCCAGACTGCGTATCGGTGTGGGGTTGCCGGAGGGGTCTGTCGATATGGCTGACTGGGTGCTGGGACGCATTCCGACGCAGCAGCGCGATAAGTGGCATAAACTTGAGGATATCGCATGGGAAGCGCTCAATCTCTGGCTCAAGAATGATATACAGAAGGCCATGAGCAAAATTAATGGTTTGAAACCGGAGGACGATAAGAAGGCATGATAGATGGACATGCCTTCTTATGAGGTATAAGTTTGACGGCAATGAATGAGAAAAACGTGTCCAATGTGAGCAGCCTCTTCGGCATAGACGAAGAGGCATGGAAGCGTAACAAGTCTGTTCACCTCGCATCAAAGGGGGCTGCGCGTCCTTGGGTGTGCCGTGATGCCTCTGTGCCGTTGCTTATTATTCTGCCAGACCAGAGGCAGACAAGGGATTTTGCCGCCGATGCCGACATGTTGGGTCTTTTTGATACGGTGGCGGTACTGCCCGAAATGACTCTGACCGAGGATGAGTCAAAATCTGAAGCAATAAAAGTTTGGAGGGGCGACATCCTTGAGCGTTTTAAAAACAACGGGGGTGTGCTTGCCGCCACGCCGGCCTCGCTTCTTGCCCCTTTTGCTATCGGAGGCGAGCGCTTTGAACTTGCATGCGGCGATGAGATAGGCAGAGACCGCCTGTTGGACTGGCTGGCCCAAAAAGGCTACGAAAGAAACGACCTTGTCTGGTCTCCGGGACAATATGTCTCAAGGGGAAGCATAGTGGATATATTCAGCCCCTCCGACAGCTTTCCTATACGGATAGAATTTTTTGACGACGAAGTCGAGAGCATACGATTTTTCCTTCCAGAGACCCAAAAAAGCATTAGGACCCTTTTCAGATGTTCCGTCCAGAGCCTTATCTCGCGTTCGGATCACATCCTCTATAAGTTTTTCCCTTACGGTATGCGCGTCATCTTTTTTGACCCCAAGGGACTTGACACAACAGCTGAGAATTCTGTGTGGCTTTGGAACGCTCTCGACAGGGACAAGCAAAATGCCATTCCGTGGCAGAAATGGGAGGACCTCTGTAATTATTTTACCGCCTTTCCTCGTGTGCGTGTTACCCAGGATATAAATAACAGCAATATTAGACTTGCGATGCACGCTTTCCCTCTTTTCAGAGGCAAGCTTAAGGATGTGGAAGCATACTGCAGTACCCTTCTGAAGGACGGCTTCACCGTGGAAGTGTTCTCGGAAGCAGAGCGTAATCTTGAATGGGCACGGATAAATGGTTTTAAGGCCAATAAGGGAATATTATCTGAGGGATTTATTGACATCTGCCAGAAACATGCTGTGATATCAGACCTTGAACTTGCAGGTGTCTATGTGTCGAGGCACATCATAGAAAACAGAGCGCCGAGCGACTGGGGCGTTGGGCTTATGCCCGGTCAATGGGTCGTACATGATGATTATGGGGTCTCGGTATATTTGGGGCCGCAGCGCGTTGAAACAGCGGACGGGGAACAGGAATATCTTGTACTCCAATTTGCTGAGGAGAGCCGTCTTCTTATCCCTGTAATGCAATTTTACAAAATCACTCCATGGTCCCCTATACCGGGGCAGGAACCGGTTGCGGATAATCTTAAAAGCTCACACTGGAAAAAAAGCGCGGCAAAAGCCAAAGAGATGGCAAAGACGGCGGCAAAAGAACTTGTCAATATTTATGCCGAGAGGGAAATTACAAAAGGATATTCTTTCGCGTCTAACAGGGAGCTCATGAGAGAACTGGAAGGCAGCTTTACTTATGTTGAGACTGATGACCAGATAAAAGCAATAAGTGCGGTTGAAGAGGACATGGAGCGGCCGGTTCCAATGGACAGGCTCATTGTCGGTGATGTCGGATTCGGTAAAACCGAGGTGGCGCTGAGAGCTGCAGGCAAAGCGGTTTTCTGCGGCAAACAGGTAGCTGTGATGGCCCCCACTACGCTTCTCGCGCAGCAGCATTATGAGACTTTTACCGCCAGGTTCGGCAACCTGCCTGTTCGCGTGGAGGTCATATCGCGTTTCGTCTCGATGAGCATGCAAAAGAAGATCCTGCAGGATCTTGCAGAGGGCAAGGTTGACATTATCATCGGCACGCATAGGCTTCTCGGCAAGGATGTCCTATTTAAAGACCTCGGGCTTGTTGTTATTGACGAAGAGCACCGTTTTGGCGTCATGCATAAGGAACTGTTGAAAAAGACAGCTCCGGGAGTAGATGTCCTTATGCTCTCGGCAACGCCGATCCCCAGGTCACTGTCACTCTCGATCAGCGGGCTGCGCGATATGTCTGTTTTACAAACCCCGCCTCAGCGCCGTTTGCCGGTAATAACGGTCGTCAGGCCATGGTCGGAGGATCTGCTCAAGAACGCAGTGTTAAGGGAAAAGAACCGTGGCGGCCAGGTATTTTTTGTCCATAACAGGATAAATGACATACAAGAACGCGCAACGATGCTGCACAGGCTTTTCCCCAAGCTGACTATTGCCGTTGCTCACAGCAGGACACCTGAGGCTCTTCTTGAAAAGACGATGATGCGATTTGCGCTTGGCGAGATCGACATACTGGTATGTACGACAATTGTTGAGAGCGGACTTGATATCCCGATGGCGAATACTTTGATAGTGGACGACGCCCATGAGCTTGGCCTTGCACAGATGTATCAGCTGCGGGGACGCGTCGGCAGACGTGAGGAGCAGGCCTATGCTTTTCTCTTCTATCCCGACGATGTCCGTCTTTCCGTCCAGGCGAGCGAAAGGCTTGAGGCGATCTCCCAGCTCGATGAGCTTGGAGCGGGCTATCAGCTTGCACAAAGGGATCTGCAGATCAGGGGCGGCGGGGATCTGATAGGCATAGCTCAGCACGGAAACTCGAGCAGAGTCGGATATCAGAAGTACTGTGACCTTCTCGCCGAGGAAATATCTAAGATCAAAGGCCTGAGCAGAGCACATGTGGATGTTGAGGTCGGATTCCCAGCGACTATCCCGGGAGACTACCTCCCTCAGGAAAATCTTCGCGTCACCCTGTACAGGCGGCTTTTGAAGGTTGAGGACATTTCTGAAGCAATTGCGCTTCGTGAAGAAACGCGTGACAGGTTTGGTAAAATCCCGCCAAGTCTTGTTTTTCTTTTTGATTTGACCTGTGTGCGTACCGCTGCTCCGGACCTCCAAATTGTCAAGATCATATGCAGCCGTGATGAGACTGTTATAAGAGGTATTCCAGACGGCGGCTGGGGGCGGCTCAAACTGCCTCCGCAGTGGATGAGAAGGCTCGACGGGTATGTAGGGCCGGGCGGATTTGCCGGGATGAAGAATCTCTCCGAAATTATACAGGAGCAATGTGCGGCAAATCTGTTAGAATAGAGAGAGTTCAGGAGGTGTGCATTTTGGTTGAACTTTGTATCGCAGCTGATAAGTTCGGCAGACTTGTTGAAATAATGAGACGCCTTCGCTCTCCGGGAGGGTGCCCATGGGACAGGGAACAGGATTATCTTTCTATCAGGCGCTATATTATAGAAGAGGCATATGAGCTCATAGAGTCAATAGAAAACGAGAACAGAGGCAATATGTGCGAAGAGTGCGGGGACCTGCTGCTGCAGGTTGTCTTTATCTCTTGTATCGCAGAGGAACGCGGCGATTTTGATATCTGCGATGTGCTGGAATGTCTGACGGAAAAACTTATCAGAAGACACCCTCATGTCTTCGGTGACGTCGATGTAAAAAATTCCGAAGAAGTTTTAAAAAACTGGGAACAGATAAAAGTCGGCGAGCGAAAGGACCGTCAAGAAGATGCGTCCCTCCTTGCCGGCATCCCGAGAGGGCTTCCGGCCCTTTTAAGAGCCTACAGGATACAGGAGCGTGCCGCAAAAGTCGGTTTTGACTGGCCTGATGGCAACATTGCACCCGTGATGGACAAGGTGGACGAGGAGATAGCCGAACTTAAGGATGCGCTGAAAGGCGGAGAAGACACACTGGCAGTCGAGGAAGAGCTTGGCGACGTGATGTTTGCGTTGGCAAACATCTCAAGACACCTGAAGGCCGACCCTGAAACAGCGCTTCACAAGGCGTGCGTGAAATTTTCGTCCAGGTTCAGATTTATAGAGGATGCTGTTTCAGAATCAGGTCGGGCATGGATAGACTTCAGCCTTGACGAACTGGAACAGCTTTGGGTCGAGGCAAAAAAATCACAAAATCGGGCATAAGTCCGGCGAATGGTTTGACCGTTGACCCGCATATAAAATAAACAGGAGGAGTAAGCTATGACAACAGAGGAAAAGGTAATCGATGTAATCAATACTAAGATTTCACCGGCACTTCAGACTCATGGAGGAGATGTGACCTTCGTTAGCTTTGACGAAACAAGCGGGACACTGTCTGTCGAACTCGTGGGCGCATGCGGGACATGTCCCTTCGCCCAGGAGACGCTGAGAATGACTGTCGAGGAAGCGATCAGACAGGAAGTTCCGGAAGTGAAATCTGTAGTAAGGGTCTGATTTTGAATTGTCAAAAGATGTGGAAATGAAGGAAGCAGAAAACAGCCTCACCCCTCTTGCCAAGTCTGATGAAGCTATCGTGACCCTTCTTGCGGGTCACGATGAGATACTCCGTATGGTGGAACAGACGTTTCCCGTTAAGATATATGCGAGGGGATCGGTCCTTTCTATAAAAGGTGAGGACGAGAAGCTCATCAGGCGCCTCGAGGATCTGCTGACGCAGTTTGCCGAGCTGTCGCTCAACGGACAGAAACTAAGCAGCGCCGAGATACGCTATGGTCTGCACCAGATAGGCATCGGCGAGACGGTAAGTTTGAAATCCCTTTACGACGAGGTAGTCTGCATAAGCAACAGGGGAAAGCCGATTCGCCCGTATACAAACGGACAGAAGGAATATACAAAGGCAATACGCGACAACGACATCACTTTTGCAATAGGACCGGCCGGAACCGGCAAGACATACCTTGCTGTTGCACAGGCGGTAGCATATCTCAAGTCCGCAAAGGTCAGCCGCATCGTTCTTGTAAGGCCTGTTGTAGAAGCAGGGGAGCGCCTGGGGTATCTTCCGGGGGATCTTATGGACAAGGTCGAACCCTATCTGCGGCCTCTTTACGATGCCTTTTATGATCTGCTCCCTACGGATAAGTTCAATCGTTATTTCGAAAAGGGAGTGATTGAACTGGCTCCTCTTGCCTATATGAGGGGGCGGACTCTCAACGACAGTTTTATTATCCTTGACGAAGCACAGAATACCACGGCAGAACAGATGAAAATGTTTCTGACCCGCCTGGGGTTCGGTTCAAAGGCTGTAGTCACGGGAGATATCACTCAGGTTGACCTGCCGGGCAATAAGGAGTCGGGACTCAAGGTCGTTCAGGATATACTTAAAGGCATACCACGGATAGCATTTGTCAGGCTGAGCAATAGCGACGTAGTGCGACACGAAATAGTTCAGCAGATTGTGAGGGCTTATGAAGAATATAGCCTGCGGGGAAAAGAAAAAAGCACCGATTGAGAAATTTTTTTCACAGGTCCTGCCTAATTTTGAGCTGAAAGCACAGAACGGACAGTATATTGTCTTCAGGCTCATACTGCTGGCTGTTGCGGTCCTTCTTATATGGACCAACTGGTATGTTTATGACCGGCAGAAAAATTACATGGTAGGCTACCCGTCAAACAAGACCTATTTCGCTATTACATCCGAACGATACGAGGACAGGGCTGCGACGCTCGATCTGCGACAGAGGGCCGCCGCCCGCATTATGGATGTTATGGTACAGGATGACAAGATCGCCGAAGAGGTAAACAGGAGGATGGAGATCCTTGAGCGCGGGGATTACGCAGCCATATTGGACACCCCCCTGCTTGATCTTTTAAAAAAACTTCAGCCTGCCTCACAGAAGAACATAATTAAAATAGTATTGGAAACAGGAAAAAAAATCCGTGACGAGGCTGAAAACAGAGAAGAACAGACGTCGCTTATCTGGAAACATCTTAAAAAAAGCAAGCTTACACAATCAGAGAGAAACGTTGCTTTTCAAATCCTGGATATAATTCTCAATCCGACGCTGCAGTCTGATTCGGAGCTGACTTCGAGGCTTAGAGACGATGTCGCGTCTCAAATCCCGTCCGTCATCAGGGATATACGCCCCGGGGCAGTTCTTGTTAACAAAGGGCAGCTTGTAACGCCGTCTTTAGCGAAACTCCTTCGGTCTCAGGGTTATCCGGATGCTGCTTTTCCGTTCAAGCAACTTGTGTTTATCCTTATTGCTATTATTTCATGGAGCTTATGGCCGGTATGGATAGAAAGAGGCCTTAAGGAAAAGCTTTCTTTTAATGAATGGGTATATGTCGCAGTGGTGCTGTCGCTGACATGGACCCTGGAACTCCTGTTTGCCAGGCTCGGCGACAGCTATTCGATGGCAGTGCTGGGGCTGACAGGCTGGTTATGCCTGACGCTGCCAGTATCTCTCTCTTACCATATAATCTTCGGAGGAGGAGCCATCAGCGTAATGATCGCATACGGGACCAACCCCGGCATCGTTGCTATCGGCTGTATGCTCGCCCCCCTTTCAGCCGGCTTAGGCAGGATCCTTTTCCTTGATTCGCCTAACCACAGGATCACAATATGGAGGGATCTATTTTTTCTGGGCCTCTGCCTCAGCGTGTTTTCTATCGTCATCCACTGGGGACTCGGCATATTTTTTACTTACAGAATGCTGCTTATGTCGCTCATGTACAGCGCGTTATGGGGCACTATTGTAGTGGCGCTGCTTCCATTGTGGGAGAACCTGTTCGATGTGATTTCCCCGCTCAGGCTGCTTGAACTCAGCCATCCGACACAACCGCTTATCAAGAGGCTGCAGCTTGAAGCACCGGGGACATACCACCATACTTTGATGGTCGGAACACTTGCCGAAGCGGCTGCCGACAAATTAAAAATGAACGGGCTGCTTGTAAAGGCCGGGGCTTATTACCACGATATAGGAAAACTTAAAAACCCGCGCTATTTTGTGGAAAATCAGCTTAAGGGAGAGAACCTTCACGACGGACTTTCTCCGTCACTCTCCGCGCTTGTGCTTATCTCACATGTAAGAGACGGACTTGAGATAGCAGAGGAGAACAAGCTTCCCAATAAGCTGCGGCGCTTTATTGCCGAGCATCACGGAACCACGGTACAGAAATATTTTTACGAAAAAGCGAAGGCTCTCGGCGAAAATATCTCAGAGGAGCAGTTCCGGTATCCGGGGCCGAGGCCGCAGTCAAGGGAAACCGCGCTGGTAATGCTCGCCGATTCAGTGGAGGCAGCTGTCAAATCCAGGAATAAGCCATTTGAAAGCATAAGGGATCTTTCACTTCTTGTCAGCAACGTGATCCGCTCAAAGGCGGAGTCCGGGCAGCTCAAAGACGTCGATTTCACAGTAAAGGATATGTATTCGATAGAGTCCTGTTTTGTTGATATACTAAGGTCCACGTACCATTCAAGAGAGGTTCGCGATGTAAGAGAGCTGGCCGACGAGAGGAACGCGGAGAAGAAGGAGCAGATGAAAAATCCATGAAAGTTCTGATTTACACAGATTGGACAGGTAAATCGGATACTAGGCCGGGCTGTATAGATGGACTGTTTATCAGAAAGCTGGAGAAGATTTTTTTATCGGCGCTTAAAGATAAAAACTGCATTCCTGTTACAGTCCGGGACGTTGAGATCTCTTTGACCTGCGTCGATGCCAATAAAATGGCCGAACTTAACAGCGGATACAGGGAGATAGATTCTCCGACTGATGTGCTCTCATTCCCGCTCTGGGAGGTCGATTCAAGCTTCATTCCCCCATCGGACTGGGAAATACTGCCCATAGGCGATATTATTGTCTGCCCTGAGATCATAGCGGGCAACGCAGCGGAAAACGGCAGAGGTTTTGATGAAGAACTTGTCCTTGTAATTTCCCATGGACTTCTGCATCTCATAGGATTTGACCACGATACGGAAGAACGCGAAGACGAAATGTGGAAAGAGCAGGATGAAATGGTCCGAGCTTTCTTTTCTGTAACCGATGATCATGAATAGGCATGTTTCTAATGAGACGACCGTAAAACTTCTTGACGCTGCTAAGGCTGCAAGGGAAGCGGCCTATGCGCCTTACTCTGATTTTCCGGTAGGAGCCGCGGTTCTTTTTGCGGACGGGGAAATCATTTCCGGGTGTAATGTGGAAAACAGCAGTTATGGGCTGTCAATATGCGCGGAAAGGAATGCCATGTCCTCAGCGGTGACCAGGGGGTACAATAACCCGATAGCCATAGCGATAGCAGGAGGACGCGGCATGCCCTGCCCTCCCTGCGGTGCCTGCAGGCAGTTTTTAGCGGAATTTAACGAGAATATGGATGTTATCATAGAAGACATAAACGGCTTTGTCGTTTATAAGCTAAGTGAGCTGTTGCCGCTTCATTTTAATTTGCAGAGCGGGAGGGAGAAGAAATGACACAAGGAAACGAAAGGCCTTTTAAATGCGGATACGTTGAGCTTTTAGGCCGTCCAAACGTGGGCAAATCATCTATAATCAATGCACTTATAAAAGAAAAAGTGGCGGCAGTCTCGGCAAAACCTCAGACAACGCGTAACGCGGTAAGGTGCATATATACAACGGAGAGTGAGCAGATAATCTTCGTTGACACTCCTGGTATCCATCGGCCTAAGCATGCGCTGGGCACATTTATGATGCAGGAGGCAGTTGATTCGCTGGCGCAGGTGGACGCGGTATGTTTTGTGGTAGATGCGGGGGACCGCTCAATAGGCGAAAAAGAGGAGATGATCCTCGAAATACTTAATAATGTGGATCTGCCGGTCATACTTGTTCTGAACAAGGCGGACAAGCTTACGAAACCGGAGCATTTCAGCAAGACCGCAGAGGTTTATCAGGAGAGGCTGCATCCTGCGGCTGTTGTGCCTATATCCGCACTTAATGGGTTCAATCTTGATCTGCTTGCCGAGAAGATAGGCGAGGTCCTTCCGGATCAGCCTGCAATATACCCGGCGGATATGCTGATGGACTCAACCGAAAGGTTTCTTGCGGCCGAAGTTATCAGGGAGAAGATATTATATTTCACTGACGAAGAGGTCCCCCATGGAGTAGCTGTGGTCGTGGAGGAGTTTAAAAGTCCCGATGAATTCCCGGAGCTCAGGACATGCGAGATAAGGGCGACGATAATTGTTGAACGAGCCGGCCAAAAGGGAATAATTATAGGGAAAGGCGGGGCAAAACTCAAAGTTATAGGGAGCTCGGCAAGGAAGGATCTTGAAAAAAAATTCGGATATCCAGTGTTTCTCGAACTCTGGGTAAAGGTCAAGCCAGGATGGCGTAAGTCGCCCGATGAACTGCGCCGTCTGGGATACAGTTTTTGATCTCATACTTTGAAATAGACAGACTGCCGCAGGGATATTACGCACAGACAGGCACAGTGCTGCAGAGAAGGGATTCCGCGAAAGAAGGCCAATCTCTTCAGCTTTTCCTGCGTGATCTTGGTCCGCGCTGGGTAAATGCTCCTGCCGCATCAGGCAAAAACAGATTCGGCGGTGCTACCGAGCCGCTTGTCTGGGGGGAGTTCTGCCTCTATCAAAGCCCTAAATATCTCTATCTTAAGGGGGCTGAGATAAAGGAGGATTTTCTCTCATTGCGTGATGACGCTTCACGGTTGATGACGGCGCTAAGACTTTATAAAATGGTATCAAAAGTTGTCATGGCAACTCACGAAAGCAATCAAATACTTACCCTCCTCTGGAGTGCAATGATCCTGCTGAAAGAAAACTGCCCGGCTCCAATAGTTGAATTCAGATTTGCATGGAAACTGCTGAATGCTTTAGGCCTTGCGCCGTCCCTGCAACAGTGCGTAAAATGCGGGGGGCGTCTTGATGCCGACGTGTTCTGGTCTCAGGATGGATTTATCTGCAGGCACTGCATACATGGAATTGATAAAAATGCCATAAGAGGCATGGAATTGAGAAACATTCAGGCTGCGGCACTTTTAAACCATCTTGATTTTATAGAATGGTCACGCTCTCAAAATTCATTTGGGATCTATGATGAACATCTAAAAAAACTGATAACGTTTTTCTCTGATATACGTTAAAATATGTCGGATATAAATTGCGCAAAGCAAAGGGGGCGGCAGCAAGTGAATTTTCAGGAGATTATAATGCGTCTGGAGAGCTTCTGGGCATCCCAGGGATGTGTCATCCAGCAGCCTTATGATATTGAGGTTGGCGCAGGCACGATGAATCCGGCAACGACACTGCGTGTTCTTGGCCCGGAGCCGTGGCGTGTCGCTTATGTTGAACCATCCAGAAGGCCGACTGACGGAAGATACGGTGAAAACCCAAACAGGCTTCAGCATTACTACCAGTACCAGGTCATTATTCAGCCTGCTCCTGCAGATATTCAGGAAATGTATCTTGAAAGCCTGAAAGTTCTTGGCATCGACCCGGAGGAACATGATATCCGTTTTGTGGAGGACGATTGGGAGAACCCGACTACGGGAGCATGGGGGCTTGGGTGGGAGGTTTGGCTTGACGGTATGGAAATCACTCAGTTCACCTATTTTCAGCAGATGGGTTCTATAGATATGGAAGTCGTTCCCGCTGAACTTACTTATGGGATAGAGCGTATTGCTATGTTCGTCCAAAAGGTTGACAATGTATATGACCTTAACTGGGTCGGCAATGTGAAGTACGGGGATATCCACCATAAGGGCGAGGTCGAGCATTCCACATATAACTTTGAAGTGGCGGACACCGATATGCTTTTTAAGCTCTTCAACATGTATGAGGCTGAATCAAAGAGGATACTTGAACGCGGACTTGTTCTCCCCGCCTATGATTATGTGCTGAAATGTTCGCACTCATTCAATCTGCTCGATGCCAGAAATGCAATAAGCGTAACTGAGCGCACAGGTTACATCGGACGTGTGAGGGCCATCGCAGGGGCTTGCTGTCAGGCCTATCTGGAGCAGCGCGCAGAGATGGGGCATCCGCTCTCCGGAAAATTTGACTTCTACGAAAAAGCGGAAGGGGGCGCTTGCTGATGTCTGCAAGGGATATGCTTTTTGAAATCGGGACGGAGGAGATACCGGCACGCTTCATGCCCAAGGCGCTTCAGGATATTTATTCATACTCGGCAGATGAATTTGCGTCCGCCCATATAAGCTGCGGGGAGATAACCGTCAGGTGCACGCCGCGCAGGCTTATACTCTTGATAAAAGATGTGGCGGATAAACAGATGGATATTGTGGAGATAGCAAAAGGCCCGATGAAGGCACAGGCGTTTGACGCTGAGGGCAAGCCCACTAAGGCTGCGGAAGGATTTGCCAGAAGCAGAGGTGTAAGCGTCGAGGACCTTACAGTACAGTCGGTAAATGGGACAGAGTATGTCGCTGCCGAAAAACGCGAGGCCGGTAAACCTACTGCGGAGGTCCTGCCCGGGATACTGGAGCGCATTATCAAAAAACTCTCCTTTCAGAAGAGCATGTACTGGGCAGACAGGGCAGTGCGTTTTGCAAGGCCAGTAAGATGGATGGTTGCCCTTTATGGCGAGGATACCGTCGATGTGAGTTTCGGAAATGTAAAGAGTGGGAACATCTCCAGGGGGCACCGTTTTATGGGAGCTGCTTCAGTGGAGATCAAGGATCCTTCAAAATATGCATCGGCTATGGCGGATAATTTTGTCGTTGCTGATCCCGAAGAGCGCAGGATGATGATACTGGACGGAATATCACAGATAGAAAAAAAACTTGGCGCAATTGTAGATGTAGACCCTGCGCTACTGGATGAGAATGTACACCTTGTCGAATATCCTGTCGTATTTTATGGCAGTTTTGATAAGGGTTTCCTTGATATACCAGAGGAAGTGCTTACACTGTCGATGGCTAAAAACCAGCGCTATTTTCCTGTAAGAGACACCGAAGGCAGGCTTATGGCCAACTTTGTCGGAGTCAGCAACAACAGGGCAAAGGATATGACAATCGTCAGGGAGGGCAATGAAAGGGTACTTCGTGCCAGGCTTTATGATGCTGCGTTTTTTTGGAAAGAGGATCAGAAGAAATCTCTGGATGTGATGGCTGAAGAGCTTAGATCAGTCACGTATCAGGAACAGCTCGGATCTGTCTATGACAAGGTCCAGAGGGTAAAGGCGCTTGCCCTGCGCATCACGGATATGCTTGCCATGAACGACATCAGGCCTTATGTAGAGAGGGCGGCAGAGATTTCCAAGGCAGACCTTGTCTCAAACATGGTATATGAATTTGCCGATGTCCAGGGAGTGATGGGCCGTGAATATGCGCGGATATCGGGAGAGCCGGATGAAGTTTCCACCGCCATATATGAACAGTATCTGCCAAGGTTTGCAGGCGATGAGATCCCATCTTCTTATTCCGGAGCGATACTTGGGCTTGCCGAGAGGGCGGATACGATTGCGGCTATATATAAGATAGGACTTGAGCCTACTTCCTCACAGGATCCATACGGGTTGCGCAGGGCTGCCAGGTGCATAAATGAGATAATATGGGGGCTTGGGCTCGATATCGACATAAACAAACTCATGGCCGAAGCTGCCGTACCGCTTGGACTGGATAAGACAACAATGGAAAAGATATCTGCTTTTCTAAGGCAGCGCATGCAGGTGCAGCTCAAAGAAAAAGGGCTTAAACACGAGGTCATTATGCTTGCTGTTCAGACTGTCCCTTCTCTGCCGCTCCAGGTTTACCGCATGGCAGGGACACTCCAGAAGAGCAGCGATGAGGCATGGTTTGCGGGGCTTATCACAGCGGCAGTCAGGGTCAAGAACCTGCTTGGCAAGGCCGGTGACGTTAGCGGCAGCATAGATCCGTCTAAATTTACGACGGATCCAGAAAAAAACCTTTATGATAAGCTGCTGCATCTAACAGTTTATGCGAAGGATGCGGTTTCGGAATTTGACTGGGAAAAACTCGCATCTATCCTTGCAGAACTTGCTCCTGTAATATCGCAGTTTTTTGAAGATGTACTCGTAATGGACAATGACCCGGCTATCCGCAGCAACAGGCTTGCACTGCTGAAAAAATGCCAGGAATTTTTTATGCAGGCCGGTGATTTCAGTCTGCTTAAATAAGCAGATACAAGCTATAGCGACATTGTGAGTTTTTTTCACGCTTCAGATTCTCTGTTACCACGATTGAGGAGGTTCTATAAATGATGAAAGCAGAAAAGTATATTTACGATTTCAGCGAAGGCGACGCCGGTATGAGGACACTGCTCGGGGGAAAAGGGGCCAACCTCGCGCAGATGTGGAAAATAGGACTTCCGGTCCCTCCTGGTTTTATCATAACAACTGAAGCGTGTCACAAGTACTGGAAAGAAAAAGATTTTATCTCATCCATCTGGGAAGATGTAGTGGCGGCAGTCGGGAGAGTCGAAGCCCTTGCCATGAAAAAATTCGGCGCCAGCTCAAACCCGCTGCTTGTATCGGTCCGCTCAGGCGCACCTGTTTCAATGCCGGGAATGATGGACACGATCCTTAACCTCGGGCTCAACGATGAAACTGTTAAAGCTCTTGCGGCAGCAGCCGGGGATGAGAGGTTTGCCTACGACAGTTATCGCAGGTTTATCCAGATGTTCTCCAATGTCGTTCTCGAAGTTGATATCGCAAATTTTGAAGCGAAACTTGATGATATGAAGAAGAAGACAGGCATAACAGAGGACAACAAGCTTTCCGCAGATTCGCTGAAGGTTCTGGTCGGAGAATATAAGGAGATAGTCAAGGCGGCTGGATTCGAATTTCCGACGGATCCGTGGAAGCAGCTGCGTCTGGCAATCGACGCAGTCTTCCGGAGCTGGAATACCCCCCGCGCCATAACTTACAGAAAGATAAATAATATTCCTGAATCTTACGGAACTGCTGTAAACGTTGTCACGATGGTTTTCGGAAATCTTGGAGACGACTGCGGGACAGGGGTCTGTTTCACCAGAAACCCTTCAACAGGGGAGAATAAACTTTTCGGAGAGTACCTTATCAATGCTCAGGGTGAAGACGTGGTAGCAGGGATACGCACACCGATATCCATCTCAGAGCTGGCAAATGAAATGCCGGAAGTATATAAGGAACTTTACCGCATAGCTAAGCTCTTGGAGGCACACTACAAAGATGCACAGGATATAGAGTTTACAGTTGAAAGAGGCAAGCTTTACATACTCCAGACAAGAAACGGCAAACGCACAGCCGCCGCTGCCGTCAAGATCGCTGTGGATATGTGCAAAGAAGGGCTTATAGACGAGGCCGCCGCAGTGTCACGGGTCACACCGGAACAAGTTGAACAGATGCTGCACCCGCAGATAGACACAAAAACCGATTATAAGAAAATTGCAAAAGGGCTTCCGGCATCTCCGGGGACTGCTGTAGGCGTCGTTGTATTCAATGCCGATGAAGCTGCGGAACGGGGGGCAAAAGGCGAAGATATTATTCTTGTGAGGCCGGAGACCACCCCTGATGACATCCATGGCCTCTTTGCCGCGCAGGGCGTTCTTACAAGCCACGGCGGCATGACAAGCCATGCGGCCGTCGTTGCGAGGGGGCTTGGAAAACCATGTGTGTCAGGATCTGAGGAAATCATGATCGATCTTGCCGCTGAGATGTTCACAGTCGGCGAAACCGTAGTAAAAAAAGGAGACTTACTCTCATTAAACGGCAGCACAGGAGATGTCATACTTGGGGCTGTTTCACTCATCGAACCGAAATTCGACGAAGACTTCAGTTTACTTCTTGC
>JAJFTP010000031.1 GCA_021372895.1 Synergistaceae bacterium | reverse complement strand
ATAATAATAAACAGTGCAGTGCGCTGCTCGTTACAACAAAAGGAATTTTAACTCAACTTTCCCACCGTCTTTCCCGCATGCTTTTGATCAGGAAGGACGCTGTTCCTCGAAAGAGGGACATAACAAATCACCATAGTGACTGAACTATTTCGAGTGCGTTTCGAGATCGGGAATCCAAGCGACTTCAATATTTTAGAGCAACTGGTTCTCCGCTAAATAACATACAGAGAAGACGAAAAACAGAGGTTTTGAATCCACTAGTAGCAAGAGGTGGGAAAGTTGAGAATTTTAACTTAAACAAGGGAATAAAGTTGTGTAAAAAGCGGCATGAAACATTGTGATAAATTTAATGTTGAAAGTAATATGTCAGCATATCACTGCCTATAGTGCCTCAAACAGCAGATTTGTTTTACTTGACTACGCACTTGATGATGACCACTTCTCCTGCGTTTGCATCACGGAGTTCCTCTGCATCCGGCGCATCCGGGATGGGCCATTCGGCGGCGAGGCAGCTTTTTATATACTCCGAGAGGACATAGGGGGCGCGCCGCAGGACTTCGTCCCGATCGGTGCCCTCGACCCAGCAGCCGGAGAGGCCTGCGAAGTTTGCGACCCATAAGTTGCCTCCGCCGTAGCCGAAGGCAACTACTGCCGGATAGGCATATTCTTTTCCGCACATATCAGCCAAGAACCTTTTGAAGAACGCGGAAGAAATTACCTCCGAGTATCATGTCGGCGGCTTCCTCAGAGTATTTGTCTTTTATCGGAGTGATAAACTTTTCTGCTGCTTCGGCATGGTTTGAAAATAGATCTCTTTTCTCCTGAGGATCCAGACCGGTTCTTAAGGACTTGACGCAGTCACACAGGTCGAGCCCCAGTCCTGCGTGTTCGATCCCAACGATCTCTGTGATGTGTGTAAGATGGTCTAGAAGTTTTTCCGGTGTGCGTCCTTCTGGGGCATCAGATGTGAAAGGGGAGTAGGCATTCATGCCGATGACGCCGCCTGTTTTTGCTATGGCGCATATCTGGTCGTCTGTGAGATTCCTCGCTGCCCCGCATAAAGAACGGCAGTTTGAGTGCGATGCTATAATCGGTGCTTCCGCAAGCTCGATGACATCGTAGAAACCGGGATCGTTCAGGTGGCTGACATCTATTATCATGCCCAATCTCTGGGCTTTTATTATGAGGTCTTTCCCGAACTTTGTCAGACCTCCTGCACTTCTCGGCGAATCGGACGGATCGAATGTGCTCCCGTCAGCCGCATAGTTTCTGCGTGACCACGTGACCCCAAGAAGTCTGACTCCAAGACTGTAGAAGGTTTGCAGGAGTAACAGGTCATTTCCGAGAGGCTCCGCGCCTTCAAGGGAGAGAAATATCGCAATTTTGCCGTTTTTTATTGCTATGCCGGCCTCTTTGGTATCTCGGCAGAGCGCGAAGTGCCTGTCTGATCCATCCAATTCCTCATTCAATGCGGCAATCTGGTTGAGGGCGTTTCTGAGAGCGCACTCGGGCAACAGGCTGTCAGTTATGAATATTGAGCATATAAGGGCATTGACTCCGGCTTTTCGCAGCGACTCCAGATGTCTTCTCTCAAGCACCTCTTTTTCACCGAGCCTGCGAAAATGAAGCACGTCGAGCAGCACGTCGAAATGTGCATCCAGGATAATCTTCTGCAAACCTATTCCCCCCCGAATTTTATCTTCTGCAAGTCAAGACACTGAAGGTCAAACCATAACAGTATATCCCTAAGCTGTCCGTCAAGTCCGGCGAGTATCTTCAAGGTTTCTGCCACCTGCAGAGATGCGATGAAAGCCGGCGTGAACGGGGGGTTGCCTTTTTCCGCCTCGATCCCCTTATCTGCGATATCTTCAGCTTCCCAGAGGGGCTTGTCCTCAGGATAGAAGACTCCTATCTCTCCGAAAAATCCTCCTATCGCACCATGGACGAAGGGTATGCCCAACTCACGGCATACATGGAACACCTCTCTGCGCCCCCTGTTGCTGTCAAGTGCGTCAATGGCTACGGAGCAACCATTTAGAAATTCAATCCCGTTTTTTTCGTCTATGTACTCTATCCTCGGTAGAGGCGTAACTGCTCCGTTGACAAGCCTGACCCTGTATTCTGCAGCTTTGGCCTTAGGTGTGCCGATGCTCTCTTCGCAGCACATGAGCTGGCGGTTTAAGTTATTGTCGTCGAATACATCCCCGTCTATCATGACTATCTCTCCTACACCGGCGCGTGCAAGCATTTCGATTATCCAGCCGCCCAGCCCGCCGCAGCCGATAACCGCGGCACGTGATGAAAGCAGTTTTGCCTGCCCCTCCATGCCGAGTGTGCCTATGCTGCGTTCGTAGCGGGAAGGGCATATCCCGTTCATGAGAGCAAGTATTTCAACTTCTTTCGCGGACAGGCCACACTCGCGCGCAACCTCACGGGATAAAAAAAATGATATGACAGAACGTCCGTTCTTATCAACGGCTTTTTCCTTTATAAGCTGCAGAGCCTTGTCCGACATTATTTACACCCTCCATATTTTAAGAGACTTATAAGGATTATTATAATATACTTTATTTATGAATAATGAGCCGACCAAAAATATTAAGCTTAAAGCGACATTTGATGGCATGAAAATTCCATGGGAGGGCGATAGTGAAAAACGCGCCGTCGTCCTGATGAGCGGAGGCGTGGATTCAAGCGCTGCCGCGCTGATTTTGTTGCGCGAGGGTTATGCCGTTGCCGGTCTTACTATGAAGATCTCACGCGGAACGGAGCAGCCGGCATGTGAATCTGCGGCGTGTGTTTGCCGTGCGCTTTCCATTCCGCATTTCTCTGTAGATGTCGGAGACGAGTTCAAGTCCATGGTATCCTCCCCCTTCTGTCGGGCATACACGCTTGGGATGACGCCTAACCCTTGTGCAGACTGCAACGAGCAAATAAAGTTCGGACTGCTTTGGGATATAGCGGAAAGAGAATGGGGCGGCAGCTTTGATATTGCGACGGGGCATTATGCGCAGATATTGCACAGAGACGGGCGGGCATATCTGGCACGTGCTCTGGACCTGAAAAAAGATCAGTCTTACTTTATGAGCGGCATCAGCCCTGAACGTATAGGCCGTATCCGTCTGCCCCTGGGGTCTTTCACTTCAAAGGATGAGGTCCGTATGCTTGTCCGTGCGGCAGGGCTGTCCGTTGCGGAGCGCCCGGAGAGCATGGAGATATGCTTTGCAGGAGAAAATGATTATCGATCACTTTTCGGTACGCTATCGAGACCCGGTCCGATAAAAGATATTTCGGGCAAAGTTATAGGGACACACAAGGGCATAACCGGCTATACTCTGGGACAGCGCAAGGGACTTGGCATCGCTGCGGCTCAGCCGCTGTTTGTCGTTGA
>JAJFTP010000030.1 GCA_021372895.1 Synergistaceae bacterium | reverse complement strand
CATCACCGGACCGTTCATACTGCGCCGTCTGAAGACAGACAAGGCTATTATAAGCGACCTGCCGGATAAAATAGAGTCTGAGGTCTTCTGTCCCCTGAGCCGCGAACAGGCGACCCTCTACAGTGCGGTGCTGAGCAGTCTCGATGAGGGCATTGCAGAAGCGGAAGGCATAAAGCGCAAAGGAATGGTGCTTGCTGCTATAACATCGCTTAAACAGATATGCGACCACCCGGCACTTTATCTCAAGGACAACTCGCCTCTTGAGGGCCGCTCGGGCAAATTTGTGCGCCTTGTTGAACTGGCTGAAGAAATGCTTGAAGCAGGGGACAGGACGTTGATATTCACACAATATGCAGAGATGGGGACAATGCTTAAAAAATTCCTTCAGGAAAATTTCGGGCGTGAAGTCCTCTTCCTGCATGGCGGCGTACCGCGCGAAAAACGGGATGAGATGGTACGGCGCTTCCAGGAATCCGAAAATCCGCCTCCTTTCTTCGTCCTCTCACTTAAAGCCGGGGGGACGGGACTAAACCTTACCGGGGCAAACCACGTCATAATGTTTGACCGCTGGTGGAATCCCGCCGTAGAACAGCAGGCTGTCGACCGCGCATACAGAATAGGACAGAAAAGCAGCGTGCAGGTCCACTATTTCTGCTGCAGGGGCACACTTGAAGAAAGGATCGAATCGCTTATAGAATCAAAGAGGCAAGTCGCGGACGCTGTCGTCAGCACAGGAGAGAGCTGGCTGACAGAGCTCTCTAAAGAAGACCTGCATGAACTGTTCGCGCTTGATTACGAATCCGTGGAGGACATAAAATAATGCCTGACCGCCGGCATAAATGGGAATACAAGAAACCGAGGGCTACTCGCGGAGGAATAAAATCCCGCACTTTAAGAGGCAGGTCTCACCGCTCAAACTGGTGGTCCGGCCGCTGGATGGAGATACTCGAAGAATTCATAGACACAGGGCGTCTTACCCGCGGCAAGAGCTACGCTCGCAAAGGACAGGTCGTAGACATTGAGATAGAACCGGGACTTGTTTCAGCTTCAGTACAGGGCACGAGAAAAAAACCCTACCAAATAAAACTAGGCTTTGAAACTGTCTCTGACGAGGCAAGAGAAATACTGCTGTTCCGTTTCAGGGAGAGGGCTTCTTTTGCCGCGCAACTCCTGGCCGGCGAGATGCCGGAAGAGATGGTGGACGTGTTCAAAGAAGCAGGCATTCCTCTCTTCCCAAATAAAAGTGCCGTCCGAAGGTTCAAATGCACCTGCCCGGATGACGCTACACCATGCAAGCATATCGTCGCTGTCCTTTTCCTGCTTGGCGAAGTCTTTGACGACGACCCGTTCCTGCTCCTGAAGCTGCGCGGCATTGATAAAAACGTGCTGATCGGCCTGCTGACGATGGAATCTACCGATAATAGCGAAGATATGGATTTATATGAAGCGGCAGACAATGAATGGAACGGTATGGATGACCTGCCGGTAATAAGCGGCGGCGCTGACATATCGGAAAACGGCGGATATCCCGGTACAAAGCAGGAAGACCTTCCCCTGGACAGGAGCTGGTACAGCGGAAATATGCCAACCTTTTCATATACTGAAGAGGAAGGCCGGCGCAGAATAGCTGCCCTTGAAGTACTGAACGAATTCCCATTCTGGCGCGGAGAGCATCCTTTCAGACAATCGCTCAGCCCATACTACGAGCGTGCTTCGGCCCTGGCTACAGAGATACTCACCGGCGAAAAACGCCTTCCTGTAGGAAGGCCCAAAAAGCTGCTGTAGGGTCATAAATTATCGAATTCAATGCGGCACGGCCGAAGCCGCACCACATTGAATGTCAGCATGTCAGATCAAACCAAGGATGTGCGGAAGATAGAACGCTATTGAAGGGATCATTGCCACCAAAAACAGAATCACCATAAGCGCCGTGATATAGGGCAGAACTCCCCTAAGTGATCTCTCAATCGACAGATCCGCAATAGAGCTTGCAATAAGCAGGCATAACCCGTAGGGAGGCGTAACCAGTCCGACGGCAAGTGTCATCACAGTAACGATCCCCAGATGTATCGGCGTAATACCCAGACGCACCGCAATGGGAAGGACAACCGGGATGAAGAGGATCATCGCGGGTATTGCGTCCATAAAAGTCCCGATGAAGAGAAAGAAAGCTATTATCACGAGCATAAATACATATGGACTGCTGATGTAAGAGGAGAAGAATAACGCGACATGCTCCGAAACTTTATAGTATCCCAGCAGCTCACCAAGGGCACTTGCCGTAGCAAGGGCGATCAGCGATAGCGAGCTCAGTTTAAGCGTCTCCTTGAGTATGCCCGGCATGTCCCTCATCTTAAGGGTCTTGTATAAGAAAAGGCTGATTATCATAGCATAGATGGAGGCGAATGCCGCAGCTTCAGTTGGAGTGTACCATCCTGTGCTGATGCCTCCGATTATTATCACCGGTGTCAGAAGCGCGGGGAATGATTTTTTGAAAAGGGACCAGACCTGACTACGGTTTGCCCTTTCGTAAACAGGGAAGTTCCTGCGTCTGCTTATTACCGCAACTATAAGCATCATTGAAAAACCGACCAGGATCCCCGGGATCATACCTCCCATAAAGAGCGCCGCAACCGAGGCGTTTGTCAGCCCCGAGTAGACGACCATCGGGATACTTGGCGGAATGATGACGCCTATGGTAGAGGACGCGGCCGTGACACCGACAGACGTTTCTTTGTCATAGCCTGTTTCTATCATTGCAGGTATCAGCATTTTACCTACACCTGCGGTGTCCGCCTGAGAAGAACCCGATACACCCGCAAATATCATCGATACGAGAATATTCGCGTGAGCCAGTCCGCCTCGGACATTCCCGACCAGCGCTATGCAGAATTCGACGAGCATTTTAGTGATCTGTCCGTGATTCATAAGGTTGGCAGCCAGAATAAAGAGAGGGATCGCCAACAGAACAAATGAGTTCAGCCCATAAAACATCTTCATGAACACGGTAAGATTCGGTACAAATGGTATAGTTGCGATACCGATCAGAGATATCATCCCGATAACGAATGCGATCGGCACGCCGAGGAATATAAGCAGTACAAACAGTCCGATGATCAGCATGTACATGGGTTATTCAGCCACCCTTCCACTCAGGGTCTGTATATCTTCGGCTATATGATAAAGACAATAAAGAGACATAGTCCCGCCCGCTATAGGCAGACAAAGCCACGTATAGCCCATTTTGACCCACGTAAGACTTATCCAGTTATAGTTCCAGAATTCTTTCGCGATTATTATCCCATAGAATAACATTGGCAGAGTGAAGCCGAGCATTATCACAGAGATAAAAATGTCATATTTAGCTCCCTGTTTTCCTTTGAATCTATCCTTAAAGAATGTGAAACAGAAATGAGATTTCCAATAAACCATGGCGGATGCGCCCATGAAAACGGCCCATATAAATGAGAAGTTTGCAATTTCCTCTGTCCAGAGCAGAGATATAGAAAGATATCTGGCACAGATCTGAATGAGGATCGCAATAAAAAATATGGACAGCAGAACTGTGCCTAATGCTTCCTGAATACGGAGTATCGTATTTACAAATTTTTTCACGATATTCCTCCCCTTTAAACTTTTTTATTTTTATTGTAAGAAGTGTTCTCCGCACCTATAGGTACGGAGAACACTTCAGCATACCCGATACTGCTGTTGTTGATTTTACAGCAGATGTTTTAATTTATCTGCCGGGTTTTATTTGCCTGCGTCGCGGATCTTTTTAAGAAGATCCTCCATCTTTAAAGATTGAGCAAGCTTATCCTGGATAGGAACTGCTATCGCGATCAGGGGCGCCTTGTCAATGGTGTTGACTTTGGCTCCGTCTGCAATAACTTTAGCCTTTGACTTCGCGAGTCCCGCATAGGTTACCTTACGCTCCTCTGCAGTTGCCTGCTTGAGAGCTTCTGTTATCCACTTCTTCTGCTGGTCTGTCAATTTGTCCCACTTCTTGCCGTTCATCAGGACAAGGCGCGTGGTGTAGTCATGCTCGGTCTCTGTTATAAACTTGCCGTTGGCTGTCTTGTGGTGGTCAAGAAGGCTGAAATTTGTGTAGTCGTTTTCAGCAGCATCAACAATGCCCTGCTGGAGAGCCTGATAAAGTTCACCCCATGCCACCTGGGTCGGGATCGCACCAGTCTGCTTCCAGAAGTCGGCAACAACACCCGACATCTGTGTGCGAATCTTCATCCCCTTGAGATCCGAAACCTTGAAGATTGGTTTTTTGCCGTAGTAGTTACGGACGCCTGCCGACCAGTACGACGCGATCCGGAATGTGTTGTTTGATTTTTCGTTGATTATTTTTGCAAGCATTGCACCTGCTTCACCGTCAACAGCCTTTTCCCAGTGCTTAAATCCTTTGAATAGATAAAGGAGCGAAAACATGTCGACTTCGGGGATCCCTATCTTAGTCATGAATCCGGGTGACGCGACCACGATGTCGGCTGCTCCGAGCTTCAGTTTTTCTACGAGCTCATCTTCATTTGTTCCGATCGTCCCTGCGTGTACATCTACGATGATTTCTCCTTTTGAAATTTTCTCTACTGCCTGCTTAAATTTAACCATACCATACTGATAAGGGTTTTCAAGCGATGTCTGGTTATGCGCGGCAATAAGCTTCAGCGGCGCTGCGTGTGCCGGGATTACTACTGCGAGAGCGAGAACGATAACGATGAACAGTGTAGTTAATTTCTTCATAATATTATTGCTCCTTCCCCTTATGGATTACTTGTGTTAACAGAAACGATTTGTCTCTGTTTGAAACCCTTGGCTCTCTCTTACCTTTCTTTCAGCAGATCTTTCCAGATCTCTTCGTTGACCGGTATGCCTAGTTCAAGGTTTTCTTTTCTCGTCAATGCCTCTTTTTCTCCCGGGTAAAGGAACGGCACACCCGGGTCGGCAGGTTCGGCTGCCTTAAAATCCTCGATCAGTTTTTCCGCCATTTCGTAAACATATTCACGACCGGATATCTTTTCAATGTCAAAAGAGATAAACACCTGTGTAAGCCCTATCTCTTCACCAAGACGCCCGATATCCGGAACCGTATTGCCTTTTGAGAGAGCCGCTCCTATGGCGTCAAGCAGAAATGAATAGCCCGATCCCTTCCAGAATCCTATCGGTAATACTCTACCCGTATCAAGTATAGCGCCGGGATCACAGGTCAGCTTCCCGTCTCTGTCATATCCGCCCGGGAATGGGAGCTGTTTGCCAGCCATCTTATAGCCCTCAAGCGCGCCATAAGAGTACTGAGCCAGCGCCCCGTCAATCAACAGATGCGCTTCTTTCCACGGGAATGCCATCACCAGCGGATTGTTGCCGACATTACAAGTCCTGGCGCCCCATGCAGGAACATTTACCGTCGTATTTGTCCAACAGATCCCTATATAACCGGCACGTGCGGCCTGAAGGCCGTAGGATCCGCCCCGCATCCAGTGGTTGGTATTTCTCATTGCCACACAGCCTATGCCATACATTGAAGCAAGCTCCATCGCCCTGTCCATTCCAGCTGCTGCGTTCGTACAGCCGACACCAAGGTTGCCATTCCACCGTTCAATTGCTCCAAATGAACCCTCTTGTGTCGGCTCAACATTTGGGTCGACATGTCCTTCCCTGACATATGATATAAATCTCGGAAAACGGTTCAGTCCGTGTGAATATACCCCGTCACAGCTGTTATCTGTAAACATCACAGCCGCTCTTTCCGCCTTGGCGGCAGGGAATCCGTGTTTTATCAGAATATCTTTAAACAGTCCTGCCATTTCACTGTATGGTACTCGCATTCTGATACCCCCCCTATTTAAGGCCTTCCCAAAGTCCGGCCAGATACATCGCTCCGAGTGCTCTGTCAAAAAGACCATATCCAGGCTTGCCTCTCTCACCCCATATCATGCGCCCGTGGTCGGGACGGATAGGGCCTGAAAATCCAGCGTTTTTAAGTGCTTTCATTATCCCAAGTATATCAAGACTGCCGCTTTCGGTGTTGTGAGCTGTTTCATGGAACTGTCCTTCTCCTGTGATTTTAATGTTGCGAATGTGTGCAAAGGTGATCCTGTCCATATTTGCATATTTATCCGCCAGTCTGACCATATCGTTTCCGCGACTTGCCCCGAGGGAACCGGTGCATAAAGTAAGCCCGTTGGCCGGGCTGTCATATATTTTTATCAAACGGTCCAGCGCTGTTTCATCAGTAATTATTCGGGGCAGTCCGAATATCGGCCAAGGCGGATCATCAGGATGTATCCCCATCTTGATTCCGGCTTCCTCCGCAACAGGAGCGATTTTTTTAATAAAAGCCTCCAGGTTCTCCCAAAGTCCATCAGACGAAAGTTCCTTATAAGCGTCAAAAAGGTACTTCAGTTCTTTGGCGCTGTACGAGGCGCTCCAGCCCGGCAGGTCTTTTGTCCCGTTTGAAAGATCCGTAGACAGAACTTCCATGTCGTCATAACCAAGCGCATTCGAGCCATCTTCAAGCCCAAATGACATATTCGATCTTGTCCAGTCAAAAACAGGCATAAAATTGTAACAGAGTGTCTGGATCCCGGCCGCTCCCATATTTCTTATGCTTTCACAGTAATTTTCAGTCAGTTTCACGGCAGAAGGTCTGCCCAGCTTTATGTCTTCATGAACCGGAATACTCTCGATAACTGAAAACCTGAGCCCTTTTGCCTCTATTTCGTCCCGCAGGGCGACCAGCCTTTCAAGAGGCCAGATTTCACCAACCGGAATATCATAGATCGCACTGACGATACCTTTCACGACAGGTATCTGTCTGATGTCTTCAAGTTTTATCGTGTCATCGGTCCCATACCAACGAAAGGTAATTATCATCACATTGACATCCGTCTAAAAACCGATACTGGTCCCGCCGTCGACAGGCAGCATGGCACCAGTTATATAGCCGGCCGCAGGAGAAAGCAGAAACAACACTGCGGCGGCAACATCAGCGGGCTGTCCCAAATATCCGGCCGGGGTCCTCCCAAGGACCTTAGTCTTACGCAAGGGGTCGCCATCGAACGCTTTGCGGGTCATTGCTGTATCAATAAACCCAGGCGCTACTGAGTTTACCCTTACTCCATAAGGTGTCATCTCGACAGCCAGCTCTCTGGTCAGGCCTGCGACCGCAGATTTTGAGGCTGTATATGCAGATGTGTTGATCAGGCCGAAAATATTGGACATTGAAACGATGTTGACTATTGCCCCTTCGCCACGTTTTATAAGGAGTTTACCGACCTCGCGGGTGACTGAAAAAAGCCCCATGAGGTTAGTATCAAGTATCTTTGCAAAAATCTCATCCGTCGTCTCCGAAAAAGGCAGTTTTATATTCTCACCCGCACAATTTACAAGTCCGTAGAGCGGGCCGCCGGCTTCGGCTTTATCTACAAGGGAAGGGACAGAAGAAAGATCCGCAACGTCACATGTGATCGCAGCGGCGTTTTCTCCAAGTTCTTCTACGGCTTTTTCAAGCACATCCGTTCTCCGTCCGCAGATGACGACAGTTCCGCCATATTCGCATATCAGCTTTGCTGTGGCAAACCCTATCCCGGTTCCGCCACCCGTGACCAGTATCCTCCTGCCGTCAAGTCTGAAAATGTTTGTCATTTCGTCTCCCTCTCCATCCTGCTCAGAAATCCATGCTATTTTCGGTTTAGATGCACCGCAAAGCCCATGAAATCGTAGTCGAGATAAGCTAATGAGATGTGCCCTTCTTTTGTTTTTACAGTCTCTTCGAGCGGTTTAATGCTAAAACCCGAGAACCATTCGAGGGCCCTCTCTACGGAGAGCGTCTCTATCGCAATATGCCCGTGTCCGCCCCTGCCGCGTGACTTCATTACCTCAAAAGATTCGCCGACGAACGATGAGCCGTTCCCCTCCTTCATCGGCATTCCGAGCATCGCAGACAAAAGTTTGGCACTTTCGACAGGCGATATCCCCGCTTCCGGATTTATTCCGATATGCAGGAGGCGGAAGCCAAGCGACAGCATCCTGGCCTCCCTGCACAGATTTTCGATTTTCCCGTACTCTCCTGCATCAAGAAGATCAGGCGCAACCATCCAGCTGCCTCCGACAGCAAACACATTGCCGCACGCCAGATAATTCTGCATATTCTTTGCTGTTACGCCTCCCGTGGGAATAAAAGAAATCTTTCCACAGAAAGGCCCGGCAAACGATTTAAGCATATCAACACCACCGGATGCCTCCGCCGGAAAAAATTTAACTACATCAAGCCCCATTTCTATGGCCTGCCCTATCTCACTGGAGTTGCTAACACCCGGCACCACAGGCATGCCTATACTTTGGCAATGAGCGACTATCTTTGGGTTAAAGCCTGGCGTTACAACGTAACGCGCGCCGGCATCAGCAGCCGCATCCACCTGATCGATCGTCAGAACTGTTCCCGCACCGACAATAAGTTCAGGCATTTCATAAGACAGCATTCTTATCGAGTCTTCCGCGGCATCTGTGCGAAACGTGATCTCGGCAACAGGCAGCGAGCCTGCCATAAGGGCTTTGCCTAGAGGCAGGGCCTGTTCCGCCGCGGTAAGTTTGACAACCGGGATAATGCCTATATCGCCAAGTTTTTTGAGTACTTCATCCATAGTCTGAACCTCCCTACCGCTGTACACGGCCAGAAGCATCGCCGCTGACCAGGGCCATGACATCATCAACCGAGATCCGATTATAGTCGCCGCGTATCGTATGTTTAAGCGCCGAGGCAGCCGCGGCAAATTCAAGCGCAGCCTGGGGAGTTTCAAGGTTGTTGATCCCCCAGATAAGACCGGATCCGAAAGAATCTCCGCCGCCGATACGGTCGACGATGTCGCGTATCTCATATTTTTTGCTGATATAGAATTTATCCTTTGTGGCCATAACAATTGACCAGTTGTTCCAGTCCGCACTTATGCTTTCGCGCAGGCTTACTGCCAGATGTGAAATATTTGGGAATACGTCCATAACTTTTGACGCCAGTTTTTCATATTTGGAGGAGTCGAGCTTGCCCGAAGTCACATCTACGTCAAGCTCTATGCCGAGGCATTTCTGACAATCTTCTTCGTTTGCGATCAGAACATCTGCATAACCTGCTATCTCTGACATTACCTCCATCGGAGTTTTGCCCCAATTCCAGAGTTTTTTTCTGTAGTTCAGGTCGCATGAGACCTTCAGCCCGCACTCATGGGCAGCCTTCATAGCTTCAAGCGTAACCGCCGCCGTCCCTGCGGAGATGGCTGGGGTAATACCGGTTGTGTGGAACCAGTGCGCACCATCAAAAATCTTATGCCAGTCAAAATCATCAGCGGAAATCTCTGATATCGAAGAATGCGAGCGGTCATAAATTACCTTTGAGTGACGCATGGAAGCTCCGGCCTCTGCATAGTATATGCCGATCCTGTCGCCGCTGCGTCTGATAAATGAGGTGTCTACCCCAAGTCCGCGGAGCTCGCGGACAGCCGCATCAGCTATTGGATTTTTGGGAAGTGCCGTAACAAAGGAAACATTTTCACCGTAATTTGCCAGGGAGACAGCGACATTCGCCTCTGCCCCTCCAAAAGTAGCATCAAAGGACGGAGTCTGCAGGAAGAGTTCTCGCCCGGGAGGGGAAAGTCTCAGCATCAGTTCACCGAAAGTAACGTATTTTTTCACTATGATCCTGCCTCCTGTCTTACTGGGAACAAAAAAAAGCATTATTATTAAGCTAAGCAATTTAAATTCTATAGACCCTTTAATTTTTTACTCAACTTTCCCACTTCTTGCTACTAGTGGATTCAAAACCTCTGTTTTTCGTCTTCTCCGTATGTTATTTAGCGGAGAACCAGTGGCTCTAAAATATTGAAGTCTCTGGATTCCCGATCTCGAAACGCACTCGAAATAGTTCAGTCACTATGGTGATTTGTTATGTCCCTCTTTCGAGGAACAGCGTCCTTCCTGATCAAAAGCATGCGGGAAAGACGATGGGAAAGTTGAATTTTTTACATGAAATTGATACTTGCATTTTGTGGCTATGTTCCGTATAATGGAACAACGTTCCGTATATTTTATAAAAATATTGTAATCCCTATTTTTATTTGTGTCAAAGCTTTTTTTAAAATCTATTTTCATCAGAGGTGTGCTACTTTATGGAAAAGGGCGTCGGGGTTATCAGAAAAACAATTATGTTATTGGGATATCTGTCGGAAAGAAATAACCCGAGCGGTATCTCTGAGATGGCAAAAGCATGTGAAATACCAAAGGCGACTGTACACAGGATATTGGGCGCCCTGTGCGAAGATAACGTTGTTCTGCGCACAGAAGACGGACAATATAAAATCGGGCCGACAGTCCTGCTGTGGAGCAGCGGCTATCATTTCGCCTCAGGAATTGTCGAGATAGCGCAGCCATGGCTCAGAAAATTGAGGGACGAATCAAAAGAGACCGTTCACCTTTCAGTCTATGAGCATGGGACTGCACAGTATGTGGAACGTCTCGACAGTCCGCAGACCGTCATACTGCGCTGGTCAAGGCTTGGGACTACACTGCCTCTTTATTGTACGGCCGCCGGACGGGCGATACTTGCCGCAATGCCGGAAGCAGAGATCGACTCGTATTTTGATAAAACCGAGCTCAAAGCCAGGACCGAACTGACCACAGTGTCTCCTTCCAAACTCAAAGAGATGCTCTTGCGCTTTCGTGCGCAGGGATATGCCGAAGAAAATAGGGAAAACGAAGAGAACATCCGTTGTGTCGGCGCCGCCATTTTGAACAGAAAAGGGTATCCGGTCGCAGCGATCAGCCTTACAGCGCCATCTTTCCGTTTCAGCGACAAAGATTCGGCAAAATTTGGAAAAGTCATTGCCGCCATGGCGCGTGAAATTTCAGCATGTCTGTAATATTTCCGGTTCCTGATCATAAGAGAAACGTCAAAATAATATAGAGGGCCCAGTTCGACGATCTAAAACCAGATAACATTCGGCCCGCTATATTTGCCGTCAAGTTTTTGGAAAAAGATGTCTATTAACTTGCGCCCTTTGTCGGGATCAATGAAACGGCGATCCGCCGTATCGTACCAATCTCTCATTTTGAGCCTGACGGCCATGCTGTGTCTGCGGTACCACCCTCTCCAGTAATCCTCCCGTATGAGTTCATATATAAGGACCAGGATATCTTCCGGATTTTCAGGCAGAACGATCGGGAGCGGCACTTGCTTGAGCTTGTTCACCGTGATGTGCCCGTCCATGACAAGCCTGACAGCAAGTCCTCTCTGTTTTTCTTTTGGAAGAACAGAGATACGGGTAAGGAATGCGGCGTCAAGGTGCGTAAGTTCACCGAGCGATTCCATCAGGTCCAGTGCAATCGGGTCTATAGAAAAATTCTGCTGCTTCGCCATCTGCCGAGCTGTCAGCGCATCCGCCCGGACCGCGAAGCAGATACAGAAAAGGATGCATATCATAAATAAGATCCTATTATTCATTCAGTTCATATACCTCCGTTTCTTGTTTTATTATGCTCCGCAATTTACCCTGCCTGTATTGTAAAATACTTGATGCCTGTGATTTTATACCATAACGTGTAAGCTGGTCATAACACAACAAATGATTTTATCGCGTGCATTTTCGTTGCCCTCGCCGAAACGTTACTTTTAAGTATTAAACTAACAAAAGTAAGGCATACACTGTACAACATGGGTAGTCTGTGCTATTTTGTTCATGCAAATTGATCGGTCATTGCAAAATATTTCCGTGACAGCAAATTGGATATTTTTATGGGGAAATGAACGCCTTGGACGATATAAGTATCAGCTTCATCGGAGCAGGAAAGGCCGGCGTGACATTGGGCGCATATTTTCGCAGCAAGGGGCTGGATATCGGCGGATATGTGGGCCGCAGCAGTGCGTCTGCGGAATACGCAGCGGATATAACAATGTCGAAGCCATTCAGCGGCATCAGTGAGCTTGTGAAACATAGCAAAATAATCTTTATAACAACGCCGGACGACCGGATAGGGGAAGTCTGGGGTGAAATATCGGTCTGCGGTATTAAAGATAAAATAATCTGCCATACCAGCGGTTCTCTGACTTCGGGCATATTTGAAGGAATAGGCGTTTGCGGTGCTTACGGCTATTCAGTGCATCCTATGTATGCATTTGCAGGCAAGGATGGTAATTTTGACGGACTTGAACAAGCCTGTTTCACGATAGAGGGCGATGAGCGCCGCATTGAGTATGTCAAAAATATTTTTTCCCTGACAGGGAACAAAACTATTGTAATAGATCAAAAAAATAAAACCTTATACCATATTGCAAATGTCATGGCGTCAAACCTTGTCCTGGCGCTTGTCAGCATCGGCTGTGAATGCATGGAGGAATGCGGCGTCGGCAGTGAAGAATCTCTGGATGCGCTACTCCCGCTGATTAAGGGCAACGTTGACAACATCGACCGAAAAGGGCTGATAAAATCACTCACCGGCCCGGCGGAACGTAATGACAGCGGCACTGTGGCCAAACACCTTGGCATCATTCCTGAAGAATATAAACCCGTGTATAAGATTTTAACCCGCAGAATTGTTGAATTATCCTGTAAAATCCACCCTGAGCGCGATTATTCAGAAATATGGAAGATGCTTGAATAAAATTGCAGCAGATATATTAACGGTAAAACTATAAATTTGGGGGTTAGGCAATGAAGAAGACCGTGGCGACTTTTATGGATGCCAAAGCTGAAAATAAAAAGATCACAATGCTTACCGCCTATGACTATTCAATGGCGAAACTGGCTGATTCCTGCGACATCGACGGAATACTTGTAGGAGATTCGCTTGGCATGGTATGCCTCGGATATAAGGATACGCTCAGTGTGACGATGGAGGATATGATCCACCATATCAAAGCTGTATCCAGAGGTACAAAGAATGCGCTGCTTATAGGGGATATGCCTTTTATGTCCTACCACGCTTCTCTGTATGATGCGGTTAAAAATGCGGGAAGACTGGTGCAGGAGGGGCATGCAGAGGCTGTCAAGCTTGAGGGAGGGGCATCTGCGGCAAGGCAGGTGCGTGCGATCGTGAAAGCACAGATCCCTGTCATGGGGCATATCGGCCTCACACCCCAGTCAGTGAATATGTTCGGCGGCTTCAAGATACAGGGGCGTGAACTTGAGACCGCCAAAAAAATTGTAGATGATGCGAAACGGCTTGAGGATGCCGGAGCTTTCTCTATAACTCTGGAATGTATCCCCGCCGCTTTGTCTGAAAAGATAACAGCGGCCGTTTCAATCCCGACTATAGGCATTGGGGCCGGCCCGCACTGCGATGGACAAATCCTGGTATATCACGATATGCTTGGCATGTTTTCGGATTTCAGGCCTAAATTCGTAAAGATATTTTCAAATGCGGGAGAGGTGATCCGACAGGGGATAAGGAAATATGCGGAGGAAGTGCGGAATGGCGCTTTCCCGTGCGCCGAACATTCTTTTGCAATTGATGAAGAGATAATCAAAAAGCTTTAATGTTATAAAATCCGGATGGAAAGCTTGATCAGCCGGCAGGCTGATTGTAAGGAAGGTGTGGGGCCAATGGAAATTACGGGAAAGATAAAAGACGTGCTGAATATGGCTGAAAGCTGGAAAAAACAGGGCTGCACCATCGGGCTGGTCCCGACTATGGGATACCTGCATGCCGGCCATATAAGTCTGATAGAAAAAGCCCGAAAAGAAAATGACATAGTCGTTGTAAGCGTATTTGTGAATCCTATACAGTTTGGTCCCAACGAGGACTTTGAAAAATATCCCAGAGATATGGGCCATGATGCCGAGGTATGCGAAAGCGCGGGGGCGGATCTTGTCTTTGCTCCGGAACCGGAAGAAATGTATCCTTCCCGGAACCTGGCCTATGTTGATGTAAATATGCTCGGAGACGGCCTCTGCGGAGCCAGGCGCCCGGGACACTTCCGCGGGGTCTGCACTGTTGTGTCGAAGTTATTCAACATAGTATCTCCGGACAGGGCTTATTTCGGGGAAAAAGACGCTCAGCAGCTTGCTATAATCAAGCGTATGGCGCAGGATCTGAATTTCAAAACCCTGATAGTGCCCTGTCCTATCATACGTGAGCCTGACGGGCTTGCCATAAGTTCAAGGAACATATATCTCTCGCCTGAAGAAAGAACCGCAGCTCTTATAATATCAAAAAGCCTCAACCTTGCCAAAGATATGATGCGGAACGGAGAGAGAGAGACAAAAAAAATCAAAGAGATAATTACGCAAAATATCTCCCGTGAACCGCTGGCCAGGATCGATTACATTGAGATTGTTGACGCAGACACTCTGAAGGCCATATCAGAGATCAAAGCGCCTGTTCTGACTGCGGCGGCAGTATATATAGGCGGGACAAGGCTGATAGACAATTTTACCTTTAAAGGGGAATAGATATATGATCCTTACCATGCTCAAAGCGAAGATACACAGGGCGGTAGTGACCGAATCCAACCTGAACTATGCGGGAAGTATTACCATAGACAAGGATCTGATGGAAGCTTCCGGCATACTTGAATACGAACAGGTCAGCGTAGTTGACATAGACAACGGGAACAGGCTTGAAACATACGTGATTGAGGGGGCTCCGGGAAGCGGCGTCATCTGCCTTAACGGCGCCGCCGCAAGGCTGGTGCATATGGGCGATAAAGTAATAATAATCGCATACTGTCTGGTCGACCCGCAGGAGGCACGGGAACACAGCCCCGTTGTCGTCTTTGTCGATGGGAACAACAAAATTGCCGAAGTTAAAAACATTGAAAGGCTCGGAGAAATAAAATAAAAAAAGTATCTGTCACAATACCCTCGGCGGCGCAAGCACCGGTTTGCGCCGCCGAGTTTAAACCAACGGCGTTTTACATAAAATCGTCAGCCTTGCAGATCTGCATCCCTCTTGCGGTCATCTCATCGATGAAATTTTTTCCGAGAATTTCAAATCCTTCGACGGAACTTGTGGTATCAGTCAATAAAACTATTTTCCTGATACTGTCTTTATTATTAAAATTGTCGGCAATGTCGCGGATACTGTTTGCGACACAATGAGACAGCGCCTGGCCGGAAACGGCTATGACATCGGCATTTTCAAGTGCTTTGATCAACTTTATATTCAGCCCGGTCCCCAAATCATCGGGGTCCTCGACATCCGCTTTTACAGCGGAATAATGTTCGGTCCATATATTGGCGCCCTTGACTATATAATCAACAATTTTAAAATCGTTCTCCCATTCGAGTAATGCATCATAAACCGGATCAACGATATTATGCCCCCACGAACCGATAAGGCAATGAGGCGGCCAGACGCATAAACTGTACCTGTTATTTTTCTCCAGATTCTCTGTATAACTGACTGCCCTGTAAATATAATCGGGATTTGTCGTCCTCCACACCCGGTTTTTCAGATCCTCTTCTGTAATAATTGTAAACGGCTCAGGATGCCTGCCATTTTGATCGATCCAGAAAATCGGGTGTGCGATGTCAACCCAATGATGGGTATCCAGCGTAACATGGATATTGTCTATTTTATTCCTAAGCCTCTTGATTGTCCGGGCCAACCTGATCGAATCATCTTCGGCGCCAGGAACAAACAAGCTCCCCCTTGGATCGCAGAAATCATTCTGCGGATCAATGATCAAAAACTCAAGTTTTGCCCTTCCCATTATTTAATGCCTCCTATTCCTGATTACTAAAGATTTCAATTCCGGCATGTCTGTCTCCCTTTCCTCAATATCCAACGGACATTTCCTTCTCTATGATACAAAGTGCGGATATAGAATTTATTAGCCTTAAATGATCAAGCTCTGGATATTATTATAATAACAGCAAAAGGCGGATCGACAGCAGAGTTTATTCCAGTTCATCTATAAGTCTGAAAATAATAAGCTGGCTCGTTTCAGCCGCCTTCAGTTTAAGGCCAGCGTAAAAGCAGACAAGACAGGCGTTTGCCGGGAATGACCCGGGAACTACAGTTTCTGCCGGTTTTCAGCTTTCATGACACGTCTGTTATATAGACAGCCTGCATGGTGATATAATCTGCCTGAAACAGAATGATAAAATTTTTAAGTATGGTATTTATTTAAGAATTGTGATAATCTTCGCGAAAAGGGGATGATGCTGGTTGTTTCCTTTCAGTGGAAGGCTGAAGTATTATACTTATGTGCTGCTGATGTCTCTGTTTATATTTCAGACATTTGCTATCTCTGTGTCCGAGCAAAGCATCAGATCACGTTTCGGTCAGGAACCGACGAAGGTAATACTGAACACTTTCGGCACTATCTCAAACAGCGCGTTTACTGTGCTGCGCTTCACCCTATCCCGTTTCAGCCGCATTGCCCATTCGGGGAATGCTCTGCTTGAATTCGTTCCGCCGAAAAACCTCCGCTGCTATACTGCAAACTTCATTTCGGGACTATCCGCCTTTGACAGGTGGATAATGCTGATTGGAGCCGAGCAGAAGGCGATCCCTCACTCCGATATGGTTCTTCTTATTTAAAAAAACGCCCGATACTCTCTCTTGATCGACATAAGCTCTTAGAAATAGGAATTCCTGGAACGGCTGTCTTCGTGCAGCCATTGTTCTGTTACTCAGGTAAGAGGGGGAAATGTAACATGCAACTGTTGCATGTCGGACTTGATATAGGCTCCACAACGGCCAAGGCCGTTGTCCTGGATGGAGAGGATTCTCTCATCTACAGCCGTTACCGTCGGCACTTCTCCGATATCTGCACAACTGTCGGAGAACTGATGCGCGAGATAAAGGCAAGTTGTAAAAATTACGAAGTGACCCTTGCGGCAGCAGGATCCGGCGCCATTGCGCTCGCAGAGGAGATGAACATACCTTTCACACAGGAACTCATCGCATGTTCAGCATCCGTGGAAAGATATATCCCCACAGCGGATGTATGCATAGAACTGGGCGGTGAGGATGCAAAACTGACCTTCTTCGGCAAAAACGGTGCGGATCAGCGGATGAACGAGACATGCGCCGGCGGCACAGGGGCATTTCTTGACCATATGTCGATGCTTCTGGGTACTGACGCGGCGGGATTAAACGAGCTTGCCGGCGGATATAAAACTATATATCCTATAGCTTCGCGTTGCGGCGTCTTTGCAAAAACCGATGTCCAATCCCTGATGAAGGATGGCGCTGCAAGAGAGGACATCGCAGCCTCGATATTTCAGGCGGTGGTAAATCAGACGATCAGCGGACTTGCATGCGGCAGAAAAATATGCGGGAACGTGGCTTTTCTCGGAGGCCCGCTGTACTTTCTCTCCGAACTCAGAAAACGTTTCATGGAGACACTCGGACTCTTGCCGGAACAATGTATTTCGCCGCAGAACTCACACCTTTTTGTCGCTATCGGCGCCGCAATACTCGGAAAGAAAAACGAGGCTGTCGACATAGCGGAACTTCGCAAAAAAGCAGCGAAGTTTTTTTCTACCGGCAAAGTTTCAGCCATAAACACCCTTCCGCCATTATTCCCCGACAATGCGGCAAGGGCAGAATTTAAAGCAAGGCACTCCATGACACATGTGCGCAGAGAGGATATCTCACGCAGCAGCGGAGACGCATATCTCGGGATAGACGTAGGCTCAACAACCACAAAAGTTGTTCTTATAGGTAAGGAAGGGGAGCTTCTGTTTTCCGACTACAGGACAGTGGGAGGAAGCAACCCTGTTCAAACGGTTAAAGAAATGCTGATAAAATTATATTCAAAGGTACCGCCAGGCTTGAACATAAGAAACAGCGGCGTTACAGGTTACGGTGAGAAGCTGATACAGGCAGCGTTCGGGGTGGATATTGGCGAGATAGAGACAGTTGCGCACGCCAAAGCGGCAGAATTTATAGATCCGAATGTTGATTTTATCATAGACATAGGCGGACAGGACATGAAATGCCTGCGTGTCGAAAACGGGATCATACGTCAGGTATTCCTTAACGAAGCCTGTTCTTCGGGCTGCGGGTCGTTCCTGCAGAACTTCGCTGAGTCGCTTGGCATGACGATGGAGGAGTTTGTCTTTTCCGCCGAGGATTCAAAGAAACCGGTCGACCTTGGTTCACGCTGCACAGTGTTTATGAATTCCCGCGTCCGGCAGGCTCAGAAGGAAGGCGCCTGTGTGAGCGACATCTCAGCGGGACTTGCATATTCTGTGGTCCGCAACGCTCTTTACAAGGTCCTTAAAATACGCAGCGCAGATAAAATAGGGAACCATATAGTAGTACAGGGAGGTACGTTTAAAAACGACGCCCTGCTGCGGGCATTTGAACTGGTTACGGGACGAGAGGTGATCCGCCCGGATATATCCGAGCTGATGGGCGCCTTTGGAGCGGCATTGCTTGCAAGGGACAGATATGACGGACAAAAAAGCGGACTGGCCTCCTATGAGTCGCTTGCTTCATTCCGTGCCGGCACAAGCACCGGACGCTGCAGCGGCTGCGGCAATAAGTGCATACTTACATATACGATGTTCGGCGGGGGGCGCAGCTATATAACCGGCAATATGTGCGAGAACGGGATCCTTGCAGGAAAACGTAAAAAGGACCTGCCTCCAAATCTGTACGCGGCCAAATATAATAGGCTTTTTGACTACTACCGTCCCATTACGGCAGAAGCGGCAAGGCGCGGCACTGTCAGCATCCCGCGGGTGCTGAATATATACGAGAATTATCCTTTCTGGTTCACCCTATTCACCAGCCTGGGGTTCAGGGTGGAGCTTTCTTCATCCCATCCCGGCGAAACCCTGGGTATAGACACTGTGCCGTCACAGACTATATGCTTTCCTGCAAAACTGGCTCACCGCCATATTATAGAGCTGCTTGACAGGGGGGCCGATCTGATATTTTATCCTGGCGTACAGAAAGAAGTGAATGAATTTCCAGACGCCGACAACCACTACAATTGCCCTGTAATCGCAGGATACCCTGATGTTGCCTGGCTTAACATAGACAGGCTGCATGACGATGGAGTCCGTTTCGTGCACAGATTCTTCCCTATAGATTCGCCCGAGAAAATGGTTGGCGCAATGGCCGATGAATTCAAAGATTATGACCTTAGAAGGGACGAAATTCAAAGGGCACTTAAAGAGGCATACGAGGCTCAAAGGCAGTTCAAGCTGGACATAGAGTCATTTGGTGATGAAGCCCTTGACTACGTCAAGGAGCATAACATTACAGGCATCGTCCTGGCCGGACACCCATATCACCTCGACCCGGCAGTGAACCATGGCATACCTGAACTCATAAACGGCTATAACATTGCCGTATTCACAGAGGACTCAATATGCGGCAAAGCTGACAGGATAATCGGCCATGATTCTCTGACGGTAATAGATCAGTGGGTTTACCATTCCAGGCTTTACCGGGCTGCCTCCGTAATAGCACAAGACCCGGATTTTAACAACATACACATGGTACAGCTGAACTCCTTCGGCTGCGGACTTGACGCAATAAGTGCGGATCAGACGGCTTCACTGCTTGAGCAAAACGGGCGGCTGCACACTCTTATAAAGATAGACGAGAGCAAAAACAACGGAGCAGTAAGGATAAGGATCCGCTCGCTGCTTGCGGCTATAGACCGCACTTTGCCTCTGCGAAAAGGCGGCTATCGCACTGAAACGGCGCTTGCCTCTATCCCTTCAAAAAATATGGATCAAAAGGACAGAACCATTCTTTGCCCTCCGCTCTCAAAATATCACTTCCAGTTCATCGAAGCGATAATGCGCGAAGAGGGTCTTGACTTCCATGTCCTTCCGGAAGGAGGCCGTGAGTCTGTTGAGCTTGGCCTCAGCTATGTCAATAATGATGCCTGTTATCCCGTAATGGTCGTGGTCGGACAATTTCTTAAGGCCCTGAAAAGCGGGGAGTTCGATCCAGAAAATACTGACTGCTTCTATGTTCAGACTGGCGGCGCATGCAGGGCCAGCAATTATGTGTCGCTCCTGCGGATGGCACTTGACGAGGCCGGGTTTAAAAAAGTCCGCATATTGGCCATAAACGCTCAGGGCAGGAACGCAAAAAAATTTACCCTGCCTGGCAGGGTCCTTTTCCGTTCGGCGATGGGTCTGCTATACGGAGACCTTCTCATGCGCCTGCTGCTCCGTACCCGCCCGTACGAACTTGAAAAGGGAAGTGCGCAGAAGCTGTACGACAGATTCTCACAGCTATACCGTGACAACATAGTCAGGAACAGCTGGTGGATGTTTAAAAAACTGGTTCGTGATACGGTGGCGGGATTTGCCTCTCTGCCTATATCCGAAAAACCAAAACCGCGTGTCGGGATTGTCGGGGAAATCCTTGTCAAATACCATTCCGGAGCCAATGACCACCTGATCGACATAATAGAGGGCGAAGGAGGTGAGGCTGTTCTGACCGACCTTACCGCATTCCTTCTCTATTGTCTCTATGACCCGGTGTATTTGAACAGAAAGCTCTCCGGCAGCTTTCTTGCAAGTTTAGCCGGACAGGCCGGGATTTCCGCTCTCGAGTTTATGCGCAGACCTATACGGCAGGCGCTGCAAGGGACGAGGTTCGGTCAAATACATGACATATATTCACTGGCAAAAAAAGCCGAAGAGGTCGTTTCCTGTGGAAACCAGGCCGGTGAGGGATGGCTTCTGTCCGCGGAAATGATGTCGCTTATAGAGAGCGGCATAAAAAATGTAATATGCATACAGCCGTTCGCATGTCTGCCGAACCATATCACCGGCAAGGGAGTGATAAAAGAGCTCAAGCGCCGCTATGACGGTACAAACATACTTGCGCTTGATTATGACTCAAGCGCAAGTACCGTAAACCAGATGAACAGGATCCGGCTCCTTATGGCAACTACGAGGATTTAACGGGCTCCATGAAGCTTATATCCATCTTCTATACAAGCAGCTTCCTCACGCTGTCAAGTCTCGGAGCTCTTGCGTATAGCGGCGTATTATCGCCTGATTCATAGGGTGGCTGGCTCTCCTCGAATGTATTGCGCTCATCGCTGCAGTAGAGGATGCCAAGCGGATATGGATCTGTCTGCATCGAAAGTTCTATTGCCTCCAACTTGTCGGATGTATCCCTGTCCTTTTCAAGCCATTTTGTATTGCCCATGAGCCACTGCCATGTGTTCGTCTTGTTGAACGAAACACAGGGCTGGAATATGTCTATCAATGCATAGCCTTTGTGCCGTATCGCCTGCACGATTATATCTTTGGTACGCTCTGCGTCTGCAGCAGAAGCGCGGGCGACGAAAGTTGCCCCGCACGAGAGCGCCAGCAGCAGCGGATTCAGAGGCTGGCTCGTGACGCCAAACGGCTGGGTAGGGGTTTTCATGCCAAGCGGAGTCGTGGGAGACCCCTGCCCCTTAGTTAGGCCGTATATCATGTTATTGCAGACGATATTTGTTATGTCGGGATTGCGCCTTATAGCATGCAGAAAGTGGTTGCCTCCCTCTCCATACATATCGCCGTCACCGCCTACCGCAATAACAGCCAGATTCCTGTTCGATGCCTTTATCCCAGTGGCAAGGGGAAGGGCTCTTCCATGCAGTCCGTTTACAGAATGGCATTTGAGATAGTGCGGCATCTTTGCCGCCTGCCCTATGCCGGATACAATCACCACATTGAGCGGGTCCAGCTTAACTTCGTCAAGGGCCATCTTCAGCGATTCAAGAATTTTATAGTCGCCGCAGCCGGGGCACCATGATATTTCTCCGTTGTAATCAAACGCTGTATGTATCATAAATCAGCATCTCCTTCATTGATCAGCGTGGGTTTAACAGCTTGCCCAGTTTTTCGACAAGTTCGTCAACTGTGAACTGAAATCCGTTGTACTTAAGGACAAGTTCCTGTGCCTCGGCTCCGGTAAGTGAGCGGACAAGCCTTGCAAACTGTCCCGTTGCGTTTCCCTCGACGAATATTTTTCTCGCCGGTTCAGACATGAGCCGACAAAACTCTTCGGACAGAGGATAGACCTGCTCGCATCCGACGAGTACAGCTTCCTTGCAGTCAAGGATATCCATTGCCTCCTTCAGGGGTTCAAAGGTCGAACCCCAGCATACGACAATAGTGCTGTGTTTCCCGTAATCAATTACCATTGGGGCGACGGCCTCCGCCTGCATAGCGGCAAGCTTGCTAAGTCTTTTGTCGACCATCTTTCTCCGTATTTCCCTATCCTCTGTTATATGCGCATCCTCTGTGTGTTCATGGCTGTCAAAGGATACAAATCCATCGCCGAAACCCGGGACAGCAAATGGCGATGTGACTTCGCCAGCATTCGGAAAGGCGTAGCGTTTATAGCCGGCATCCGCCCTGACAGGCGGGATCGGAGCCGGGATCGCCTCAGGGTCAGGAATTTCAACGTCGTAGCCGCTGTCCAAAAAGTACTGGTCCGTTAGGATAATTGATTGGGATTGAAACTTCTGCGCTGTGTGAAAGGCCTGACCCGTTATGCGGAAAGCACTTTCTATATTGATCGGCGCGTAGAGCGCTCTCGGAAACTCGCCATGTCCTGCATGCAGTGCAAGTTCAAGATCCGCCTGCTCCGTTCTGGTGGCAAGGCCTGTTGCCGGTCCCGGCCGCTGTGCAAGGTGTATGACTATCGGGGTTTCGGTTATTCCTGCAAGGCTGATGCCCTCAGACATCAGAGCAAAACCTCCCCCGGAGGTGGTTACCATTGCGCGCGCACCGGCATATGCTGCACCGATGACCATATTGACAGCTGAGATTTCGTCCTCAACCTGCTCCGCCACAGAGGAGAAGTCTTTTGCATGTTTTGCAAAAAACGTGAATACTCCGGTACCGGGTGACATCGGATAGGCTGTTATATAATTGCAGCCGGCAGATGCTGCGCCCAGTGCCACGGCGCTGACGCCGTCAAGGAAGATCTCCTTCTTCCCGTCCTTCTCGGGGATATTGAGGATGGCCTTTCCTTTTACATACTCCAACCCAAGCCCATGTCCTTCCCTGAATGCCAACTTATTTTTTCCGGATATATCAGTCTCTTTAAAACGCTTTTCTATCAAGTCGTCGGCAATTTCCTCCGGCAGCGCAAAAATTCCTGCTATGAAACCGGAAATTATCATTGAAGAATAGCGGGGATTTCCCAGATCCATTGCCCTGTGGGCAAGATCCAGGTCTATCATCCTGTATCCCAGCGCCGATATCTCTTCTGCCATCACGGATGCATCGCCCAATATCCTCGTCTTTTCGGATATGTTCTCTGTTATATTCGAATGAAGCTCAGGGGAGAGGGCGAACAGCCAGTCTATCCTGTTTACCGGCGCACGCACCGGCTTTGTGGATACCCTTATCTGGGTTGAATTATTCCCTCCGCGGACACGTGACATATATTCTCTTGTAGAAAAAACATAAAATCCCGCCTTGGACAGAAACTGCCTCGATAAATCTTCCGCCGTCTGCAGCCCCAGACCGGCAGCGGCACAAAAAGAGATACTAACTTCAAATTCCGCCGAACTCATAATGTTCACAATATCCACTCCTTAGTCCTTGTTCAGATACGGTGGTTTTTTAATATATCCATCATAACATTGAACAAAATTTGGATTTCAGATATCAGATGCATGTTTGTTTAAAATATTTTTAAAGTATAGCCTGACAGGAACGATTATTCAAGAGAAAAAGCTAACTGATGAAATACGCGGTCGGAGAGGTTTTACCTAAGATATGCATATACGGCGAAAATCCAGGTGCTTCCATTGCCATCGACACAGATTTATCCAGTGTATTCCCCCGCTGAAAATCCTTCAAAAGGCCTATACGGTTGTCGTCTTTGTCGGTTAGTATATATGCATGAAAGGAAGGTGCATGGGTAATGAAAATGAAGAAGTTTCTCGCTGGAATATTGATTTGTGCGTCTGTGTTCGTTGCAAGCCCGTTTGCTTTTGCTGATTTGAAAGACATCATCAAAGACAGCGTTCTTGTCGTAGGGGGCGGTGCGGTCGTAAAGGCGATCGGGCCGCAGTTGAATGATTTCATCAATAAGATCACCTTCAACAAGGGTGCGCAGTATGAAGGTTACACAAAAGTTGTGCCTATCGTATCGATCGGCGACGGTACACGTATCGGAGCAGCTCAGGTCGGAGGCGTGACAAAGGAGTCGATCGACAAGACAAAAGCAGTTGCGCAGCTTGAGGGTGAGTTCAACAGGATCAGGGCAAAGGCTCTTATCCCAATCGACTCGGAGAATCCGCTGAAACAGTTCAGGCGGGTCAAGGGTGTAGGGGTAACGGCTATCATCGACGTGAAACTGTAGCTCATTGCGTGAAGTGGGTTCGCGATATGACTGACAGTGAGAAAGTTCAGGAGGCCGGACAGACGACTGACAATTATGCAGGACAGGAGAAAAATTTTCTTGCGGATAAAGACGGGAGCATGGTCATGACACCTGACGAAATAAATTTTTTTGGTTTTTGCGGCGACTCGTGATATAACAGAAGATGAGAGAATTATCATATAGAAAGCGCCGCGGATCTTTTTGCAGCGCTTTCTTGTGCATCTTTATATGATAAATTATCCCGCCTGAAAGACTGGGAGCCTGTCGATATATATAAGATCGTCTCCATTGTAACCACCATCTTCGAGAAGCACTGCGACTTTGCTTACCACAGTACAGCCGGTTTTCAAGAGCACATCTTCGAGGGAGCGAAGCGAACCTCCTGTTGAAACGACATCATCAACGATGCAGACGCGCCTGCCGTTGAGACGTGCCGCGTCAACCCCGTCTAAAACGATTATCTGCGGCTCTTTCGTTGTAATGGATTTGACCTCGGCTATGATAGGCCGATCCATATAGCTCTTTACGGATTTTCGCGCAACAACGTAGTTGACGCCCAAGCGCACAGCAAGCGCATGTGTGAGTGGTATGCCCTTTGCCTCCGGACACACAAGCATATCTATCTTCCCGACTTTTTTCATTTTTTTATATAGTGCATCGGCGCTCTTCTCTACAAGCTCTGTATCGCCGAGCATTACAAACGACGCGATAATAAGATCAGGAGCAACCTGTATCTTCTTAAGCTCTCTTGTGAGCCCGCAAATTTTAAGAGTATAACTGTCTTCCATCTTCAGCCTCCTATAGTGAGAACATTATCTTGAGCACTACTCCGGCGAGCAGCCCGAAGAACGGGTTCCACTTCGCCGAGACGAGGACCGTTGCGCCAATGACCATGCCCCACGGGGAGAATCCGAAGGGACCGGCCGCTGCCGGTGCGGACGCTATCGCGCCCTGGATATTCGATGCAAAAGTGACGAATGTGCCAAGCACAAACAGGAACCCTGCGATTGAGGAGCTGTGAACGTATTTCCCAATGGTGGGAAGAAGCTTTAAAAGCAGGATCGCCGCCATTATCAGCATCATTATTACGGATGAACGGACCGGATCCGGAGCTGTCGCAGTCCCCGATATGATCGCCTCGACCGGACCGCCGCCGAAGAAGGAAGAAAACAGGTCTGCAAGCGATGAATAGATAGCCAGATGATCGATGTTTGCGTTGACGCCCGCGATGCTGCCGGTAATCTTACCGAAGCTGATGTTGGCGCCGATGTTGAGGCATGCAAGCGCGAGTCCATTTATTATGATGTTCGGGTGTTCCCATATCTTCCACTCAATGTTGCCCAGCGTGAATTTTTCCCTGTTTAGGTCATGCACAATGGTATGGTTCCCGACGCTGCCTGATTTTTTCAGGATATTATATACTGCGGTCGAGATGAGGACAGATATGATTATCGTCTTTGCAAGGTCAAATGTTATAAACCATACTGCGAGTCCTGTGATCATCGAGACTGAGCCTGAGATCCTCTCTGAGTTGAAAAGATCTATAGCAACATATGCGAGCATTATCCCGACACCGGCCATCATCGAGTTAACTACCGTAGGTCCGATGAAGGAGACTATTTTTTCATTGAGACCAAGTACAGAAGGGACGAGCAAAAACAGCGCACCCCAAAAAACCAGGCTCAGCCGTTCACGGATGTCCCTGCCCATCTTTCCGGCTAAAGTTATCGTCTCTGCCTGGAAAGATATTGTGGCAACCGAGTTGAATGCAACAGAACCTGCCGCGCCGATAAGGAACGCGACGCTGGTAGGAAAAGCAGCGAAACCGAAGCTCAGCGCAAGCAGCCCCTGCGGGATCCCGTTGACTACAACCGCAAGTGCCGTAAAAATATCAGTCATGAGTGTTTCCACTTTATTGCCCCCCAAAGATAAGTACTGTTAATAATGCCTTGGGTAAAATACTTCACTCTGATTTATTTGTCAACCTTATATTTGATATATGAAACAATATTATTATATTTGTAAGTAACATCCGGAGAGCTGCGTATGTTACAGCTACAGGGGATCCACGAAGCATGGGATGTCCTTTTTTGTTTGCGCATGCATATATTTGACGAAATTCGCGAATGGAAAAATTAGATTCTCCGACGTGGGATCCAAAGTCTAAAAAAGAGACCCTGCCCTGAAACTATCACAGGCAGGATCATCATATGTTTAATATCCATATCAATATACTCAAATGGCGGCATTTTCCGTCAGAAAACCAATGAGACAGACAGTATCTGGATCAACACTGTCTGTCTCATTACTGCAATAAACTAATTCTGATGCGCCTTTGAGATGATATCGCGGATAATCTCATTGCCCCTTGGGGTCAAATTGACAATATCTTCAAAATCCTCTTCTGTGAATGAGGAGAAATCAAAATTAGCGCGCTTAAGTATAGCCGCACCGATGTGATGCACTGCTTCTTTGTTTTTCTTGTAAATACGTGCTTCGAGTTTCTTCATTTTCGTATCGAGTTCTTTCATTAGTATCTCAGGACTTCTGCGTACTCTCTTTGCTGTTGCGGCACCATCTTTTTTTACTTTTGCCATGATATCCATTCCTTCCTTGATATATATTTAATCTTATTATGTTTTTCACAATGCATCGAAACACTGTATAGAGTCTATATGTATTTTTATCAAATGTAAAGAATGTATTTGGCAAAAAAAGTTAAAATACGTATAAATGACTACTAATTTGATCTGCTCCATATCAATGCAGCTATATCTGGCGTTGACTTTATCATTTTTTCTTTTTGAAGATATTTAAGAGTCTTTTCTATTTCCTTAATATCCCTTGGTGTTATTTTTGGGTTGAAGTCATACCAGCCCATCATTTCTTTTGCCTCTGTTTCGGATATCCGGGTCTCCCTGGCGACCAACGGGACAAATTTATCCGGCGTCTTCAAAAGCTTTATGTATATCTTTTCCCGTGCATTTAAGTATTTCCTTACCGCTTCCGGATTTTCTTCCAAAAATACAGTGCGTACCGCGATAAGGCTGAGTCCGTCAACATACCCGCGCCCGTCCGCCAGTATCCTTGCACCGCCGTTCTGTGCACGGCTTATCTCAGTGCCCACCAGAAGCGCAGCATCGACCTGTTTGGCAAGCAGAGCTGAGGTCGCAGACGGGAGGGGCATAGTGAAGAATTCTATATCGTCCTCATTCAGCCTGTTCTTTTCCATCAGCTCTATATAGAGCTGATGGACTACCGAGCCCCGAAGCCCAGCCACCTTCCTGCCCTTAAGGTCTTTGATGTTTTTTACCTCGGGATTGTTCGTCATTATCGCGAACGCGCGCGGTGCCCTGCTGTTAGCACCGACAATCGTTATGTCAACACCGTTGGCCCTGCCCACAAGAACCGCGGCGGCACCTATGCTGTCGGCTATGTCAAGCTTACCTGCGGCCATCGCCTGTATCTGTTTTGGCCCAGAGGGAAGCCGGATATAATGCACCTTGTAATCTCCCGCAAATGCCATCTCATAGCTCTTATCCTCAAGGGCCGCCATCGCCGGGACATTGAGCGGCAGCTTCCATAGTGCGATATTTATCTCCTTTGCCTTGGCAGCAGCAGTGGCAGGATTTGCCATTAAGGTCAGCACAATTGCAATAAGGGCAAAACCCCTTTTCATTTCAACACCGCCTCCGAAAATTATGGAGCATGAGAAGACACTGATCGATCCAATGTACAAAGAATTACAGTCAAACTACAGATTGCCTGGCTTATTGCCGGTGTATCAATCAGTGTTTTTTTTCTTCGTTATTTACTCATTGCTTCTTCTACTGCTACCGCGACTGCAACGGATGCGCCAACCATCGGGTTGTTACCCATTCCGATGAACCCCATCATCTCTACGTGCGCCGGAACCGATGAAGAGCCCGCAAACTGCGCATCGCTGTGCATGCGTCCCATCGTATCTGTCATGCCGTAGCTTGCCGGCCCGGCTGCCATGTTGTCAGGGTGCAGGGTACGCCCCGTACCGCCGCCCGATGCGACGGAAAAATACTTGTGTCCGTTTTCGACGGTCCATTTCTTATATGTTCCTGCAACCGGGTGCTGGAAGCGAGTTGGGTTGGTCGAGTTGCCTGTTATTGATACGTCGACGCCCTCGTGTATCATTATCGCGACACCTTCACTGACGTCATCCGCCCCGAAGCAGCGGACTTTTGCCTTGTCTCCGTCAGAGAAAGGCCTCTCTTCGATGATATTCAGTTTACATGTGCAGTATTCATATTTTGTCTCGACAAATGTGAACCCGTTTACGCGTGAGATTATATAAGCGGCATCTTTGCCTAGTCCGTTCAGTATCACTCGGAGAGGGTCTTTCCGGACTTTATTGGCAGTGTGGGCAATTCCTATCGCACCCTCAGCGGCCGCAAAGGACTCATGTCCGGCAAGGAAGCAGAAGCACTTCGTTTCCTCACGGAGGAGCATGGCGGCAAGGTTGCCGTGTCCGATCCCGACCTTGCGCTGATCAGCGACAGAGCCTGGAATGCAGAATACCTGGAGCCCTGTGCCGATTTTCTCGGCGGCTTCAGTGGCAGTCATAACACCTGATTTTATAGCGTATGCGGCGCCGAGAGTATATGCCCAGACAGCATCATCAAACGCTATCGTCTGGACACCCTTTACAATAGCCTCTACATCCACACCCTTTGAGATACAGAGCTTGCGGGCTTCTTCAAGATCCTTAAAGCCTTGTTCCTTGAGGAAGGGTTCTATCTGACCCATTCTCCGTTCTATTCCTTCAAACGTGACCATGGTTTTTATACCTCCCTTTCTCTACTGTCTGCGCGGGTCAATGACCATGTCGGCTTCATCAAATCTGCCGTATGTGCCAGTGTTTTTCTCAAACGCTTCCTTGGGATCAACGCCCTTGCGGATCGCTTCCATCATTTTACCTAGAGAGACGTATTTGTAGCCTATGACCTCTCTGTTTTTGTCCAGCGCCTCCTCCAGAATATATCCCTCTGCCATTTCAAGGTAGCGTACCCCCTTAGGCAATGTGCCGTACATGGTTCCTATCTGTGAACGAAGCCCTTTGCCGAGGTCTTCAAGGCCTGCCCCGATCTGAAGCCCGCCCTCCGAAAATGCGCTCTGGCTTCTGCCATAGGCTATCTGGAGAAAGAGTTCCCGCATGGCTGTGTTTATCGCGTCACAGACAAGATCCGTGTTCAGAGCTTCCAGGATCGTCCTGCCGGGAAGGATCTCAGCCGCCATGGCAGCGGAATGCGTCATGCCGGAACAGCCGATAGTTTCGACAAGCGCCTCCTGAATGACTCCTTCCTTTATGTTGAGCGTAAGCTTGCACGCACCCTGCTGTGGTGCACACCAGCCTACGCCATGAGTAAAACCGGAGATATCTCCGATCTGCCGCGATTCGACCCACTTCCCCTCCTCCGGGATCGGAGCAGGGGCGTGCTTCGCACCTTTTGCCACGCATACCATCTCTTCCACTTCTTTTGTATATTCCATTATATGGTCCTCCCTTTAGATATAGTATTTATGTGTTGGTCAGCTTTTAAAGTATTTACAGCAAGAAATGTCGCAATACAAGGAAAACCGCTTGAAAAATCAGTGCCCAAGCACGCGCATGACGACAGTAGGGATATTGGTCGGCGTTTCCTTAATATTCCCACTCAAATGGGGGGCTGCCTGCCTCAAGCAGACGGCGCTTCATGTCGGCGCAAATATCAGCGAGAGCTTCTTCCGTACGTCCCTCGCAGCGCGCAACAAGAATCGGCTGGGTATTCGATATGCGGATAAGGCCCCAGCCGTTTTTATAGACTATCCGGACACCGTCGACAGTTATCATCTCAAGCCCTTCCTTCAGAGCCTGTGCCTTCACACGTTCGACGACCCCGGACTTTACATCGTCAGGGCAGTCATAGCGCGTCTCAGCCGTGGAAGGATATCTTGGTATCTCCGCCATTATCTCTGAAAGAGGCCTGTCCGTGTGGGAGATTATCCGCGCAAGACGCGCTGCTGCGTAGAACGCGTCATCGTAGCCAAAGTATTCGTCGGCGAAAAACATGTGCCCCGAGACTTCGCCGGAGAAAAGCGCGTTTTCCTCCCGCATCTTCGCCTTTATAAGAGAGTGCCCTGCATTCCACCAGATCGGCCTGCCGCCGAGTTTAAGGATTTCTTCAGGCAGTGCCATGGAGCTCTTTACCTCACATATAGCAACGGCACCGGGATGTTTCGGAAGTATCTCCCGCCAGTAAAGGGCCATTAGTCTGTCTCCCCATATAACCTCACCCTTGTCGTCTACAACTCCGATCCTGTCGGCATCTCCGTCAAAACCTACACCGAAGTCTGCTTTCTCATTGCATACCGTTTCAATCAGCCGGGTAAGATTTTCACGTTTTGTAGGGTCAGGATGGTGATTCGGAAACGTGCCGTCCGGCTCGCTGAAAAGCTCAGTGACATCACAGCCGATGCGGCGCAGGAACATCGGAGCGTATAAGCCTCCTGTTCCGTTGCCGGAGTCACAGACGATCTTGGGTCTGCGCGGCCCAAGTTCAATCTTCGAGACAAGCATGTCAATATATTCCAAATTGATATCCGCAACCCTCAGGGAGCCGGAAATATCCGCAGTTATAATGCGGCCTTCCTGTATTATCTTTAAAAATTCCAATATACCGTCGCCCCACAGCGTCGTCTTGTCATATGCAACCTTTAGTCCGTTGAACTCTTTTGGATTGTGGCTGCCTGTGACCATGATCCCCCCGGTGACGTCAAAGCGGTACATGCTCCAGTAGAACGCCGGTGTAGAGACGAGGCCTATATCGGTGACATTTACGCCCGCATTCATCATTCCGTCCGCCGCCGCCGCCTTGATACGCTTTGTGGAAAGGCGCGCGTCTCCGCCTAACGTGACAGACTTGATGCCGCGTGCAGAGAGCCATGTACCGTAAGCCTGCCCGATGAGCCGTACTGTTTCGTCGGTCAGCTCTGTCTCGGCAATGCCCCTTATGTCGTATTCACGGAAAATATGCTCTGGTATCATTGCCATATATAGTCCTCCGTTCTTTCTCTTAAAAAAGTGCGTTCTATATGAAAATAGTATCGATTCATTATAGTCTAATGGCTAAAATTCCTCCAGTCAGTCCAATTGCTGAATATATACAAATATAAGTTTAAATTTCAATGCTGCACTTTTATAGACCGCAATAACAACATGCTATATAATCGACCTCCAACATCAGAACGTTAATAATTTATTATTAAAAAAATGATGGAACAAAAATCTTTGGATGATAAGGGGCTGACACATATGGAAAAAATCAAGATCGAACGCACTTCGGCACCAAAACCTAAATGCAACGCCAACAACGTCGCATTTGGAACTGTTTTCTCAGACCACATGTTCATGATGAACTATAAGAAGGGCCAAGGCTGGCATAGCCCGCGTATCGTCCCATTCGCACCTATAGAGCTCTCTCCCGCGGCAGCTGTTCTCCACTATGCTCCGGAGATCTTCGAGGGACTTAAGGCATACCGCACGCCAACCGGAGATATCCAGCTTTTCCGCCCAACAGAGAACATCAGAAGGCTTAATTCTTCGGCAGAGCGTATGTGCCTGCCGAAGATAGACGAAGATATTATGATGGCAGCCATAAAAGAGCTTGTCGGAATTGATCGGGAGTGGGTACCTGCCGAGCCGGGGACTTCTCTCTATATCCGACCCTTTATGTTCGCGTCGGACGCGCGTATGGGTATTCACTCTCCTGAAGAGTGTATTTTCTGCATCATAACATGTCCTGTCGGTTCATATTTCCCTGAAGGCATAAACCCGGTTAAGATGCTTATAGAAAAGGAGGACGCCCGTGCGGCGAAAGGCGGAACAGGCTATGCAAAGTGCGGCGGCAACTATGCGGCATCCCTGCGGGCTGGAGAGCGCGCCGAAAAGATGGGATATTCTCAGGTCCTCTGGCTCGACGCAGCCGAGAAAAGATACATTGAAGAGGGCGGCGGAATGAACGTCATGTTCAAGATCGACGGGAAGGTCATAACTCCGGCGCTGACCGGATCTGTTCTTGACGGCATCACGAGAAAGTCGCTTATAGAGATCCTGAGATCATGGAACGTCCCTGTCGAAGAGCGCCTTATAAGCGTTGACGAGCTTCTGGGCGCGATAAAATCAGGCAGACTTGAAGAGTGCTGGTGCTGCGGGACAGCGGCGGTACTTTCTCCGATAGGGGAGCTGGTCTACTGTGATGAGAGTTATACTGTCAACAGCTTCAAGACAGGTCCGATGGCGCAGAAACTCTATGATGAACTTACAGGCATCCAGTGGGGAAGGAAGAAAGATTCATTCGGATGGGTCAGACCCATAGTATAAATATCTTCCAACAACTTCGGCAAATACTCATGCATGGCGGAGCTTCATGGCTCCGCCATGCTCTGTTCAATAGCCCTCAGGGATATTTTCCTTTAATGCCTTAGCCTCCTGCTCATAAAGAGCAAGCTTTATTATTGCATCTTTTATCTGCGTTCGGACCTGTGTCGGGGCCGTGCCCCCTATGGTGTCCCGGCGCTCTATTGATCTGCGCGGTGACAGCAGCGGGAGAAGATCCTCCTTTACTTCCGGGATAAGCATCTGCCATTCATCAAGCGCCAACGACGTGAGTGGCTTTTTGTTCTCTACACAGTAGCGGACCATGTGTCCGACTTTTTCGTGAGCGTTTCTGAAAGGAACTCCCTGAAGCACAAGATATTCCGCAACGTCTGTCGCGAGGATGAGCCCGTCTGCAAAACCGCGGGCTGCTGCCTCCTCGTTGACCTGAACTTCTCTGATAAGCGCAGGCAGAACGGAGAATATGCCGCTCAGACAATCGAGCGCGCCGAACAGGCTGCGCTTGTCATCCTGAAGGTCACGATTATAGGTCAGCGGAATGCCCTTCGTCATGGTGAGGAGGTCGACCAGCGCACCGTTGAGCTGACCTGCTTTGCCCCGCAGTATCTCAAGCACATCCGGGTTCTTCTTCTGAGGCATGATGCTCGAACCGGTGCAGAATGCGTCCGGGAGTTTTATCCAGCCAAATTCAGTTGAGAAATAAATTATAAGATCTTCCGACAGGCGGCTGACATGCCCTCCAAAGACTGCGGCAAAATATAGTATGTCCATGAAGTGATCACGATGTGCAACTGTATCCATGCTGTTAGCAGTCATCCTCGAGAAACCAAGGTCATTACAGGTAAATTCACGATCTATAGGGAGCGTTGAGCCGGCAAGCGCAGCACAGCCAAGCGGAGATTCGTCCACAGCCTCGTAAGCATCAAAAAAACGCTTGGCGTCACGGAGGAACGCCTGTGTATGAGCCATCCAGAACTGTCCCATAGATATGGGCTGTGCCTGCTGAAGATGAGTGTAACCCGGGACTACGATATCCGCGTGTTCCTCTGCTTTCTTCAAAAACACTGATATAAGTTCACTCAGACCATCCCATATTTCCAGCAGCTCTTTGCGGAGATATAGACGGACAGTAGTGTTTACCTGATCGTTTCTGCTGCGCCCCATGTGCAGCTTTGCTCCTGTTGCGCCGCAGCGTTCGATAAGCCTTGATTCTATGTTCATGTGCACATCTTCAAGCGAGACCCTTGGTACTAGCTCTCCGTTGCGCACCTCATCCGCAATCGCAAGGAGGTTTTCCTCTATCAGATTGGCCTCCGTTTCAGAGAGAAGTCCCGTATGTCCAAGCATTCTTACATGAGCGATACTGCCGCGGATGTCTGCAAGCGCCATCCTCCAGTCAAGGTCGAGCGACTGGGTAAAATTTATTACTGCCTCATTTGTGTCCTGAGAAAAACGGCCCCTCCACATTTTTATAACCTGCCTTTGTTTGCCATGTCCGGTAAAATCTGAGATACAGGCCCGGCTCTGAATAATTATAGCAGTCCATGTAATTTAATGTCCTCTATGCATACTGATCAACAGAACAACTGCAGACATGCATCCAACAACATAACGCCACGTCTTACTGACCGTCCTGTATGATCTTCAGTCTGGCGTTTTTTCACGCACTAAATCAAACACTGCAATTTCAGGCGGCGCCATAAGACGCACAGGAGGACCTACGAAACCTGCTCCGTTGCTGACGTAGAGCAGTCCGCCACACTTTAGTTTCTTGAGTCCGCGCGGATGTCCCACGATCTTGTGGCGTGACGAGATCAGCGGGAATATCTGACCGCCGTGGGTGTGTCCCGACAGCTGCAGATCAAAATGTCCCTCCGTGCCTGCCTCCACTATTGGTCTGTGGCGCAGCAGGAGTAGGAATTTTTCTTTCTGTTTGCGTTCGAACGAGAGTACAAGTGTCTCTGAACGTGTCAGGTTCCATTGTTCTTTTATAAGATGATCCCTGTCTTCGGCACCAACTATCAGAATGCCTCCCGCCTCGATGCCCTCGGAGCGCAGGACTCTCATTCCGGCGGATTCCATGAACGCGACAGCCTCGTCAATATCGTCGTAGTAATCATGATTGCCCGTCACGGCGTACACGCCAAACTTCGGCTTTATGCGGCTGAGCATAGCCGTTTCCCGTCTGCGGCCTTTAAGTCTGCCGTCGGCAATATCTCCCGTCACTACCACGATATCCGGTCCCGTACTCCGTACTTTCCGAAGAATTTGTGCAAGCAGGGGGATCCCTGTAAACGGCCCCAGATGCAGGTCTGTGAGCTGAACTATGCGGAGACGGTCACATCCTTCCGGCAATTTGGACGTGGGGACTTTCATCACAGTCGTCTGAACCGTATTAGCCTGTTTTACTCCAAATATGAGCACAGCTGCGCTGAGAGCGAAAGACAGCAGCAAATCATGCCCTGAGGGAAGTCCGATACCAGTCAGGTGTTTTATCAAATCTAAAATTATAAGGATGATGAAGGAGATAAGGACAAAGAGCGTCCATACACTGCAGATCCTGTCTATCCACTTGCGCTGGATGCCATGGCGGATCTTCTTCGTCCTGCGCGAGAGAAGCTGGACCCCCATCATGACAATGCTGAATGAGAGCCAGATAAAGCTCCGCAATCCTACTCCAATCGCAGTCCTGATCCGGAGATAGATGAACAGGTGTATCGCCAGGAGAGTGAGTCCCCAGATGAGCCAGAATCCATAGTGTTCCGAAAATCGTTTTTCGTAGGTTTTATTATTCATCTGTTATATCTGTGCAGAGTACAGTCTGCCGAATGCTTCTAGTATTTTATGCCGCAGCGGGCGCTTATCCCATTTCGCAATATGGAGCTCCAGCGAATCCTTGATATCAGACCGGAACTGATGAGCAAATTTTGCGTTAAGATCTCTGTCGTATATGAAAAGCTGATTTTCGAAGTTTATCTCAAGGCTGCGCACATCAAGGTTGCACGTTCCGACCGAGCATATGCTATCATCGGCAAGCAGTGTTTTAGCGTGGACAAAACCTTTTTCATATTGAAAAACACGCACTCCGGATCGCAGCAGCGGTTCAATATTACTGCGGCTTCCCCAGAATGCGAGGAAGTGATCCTTTTTTGCCGGTATTATCACACGCACGTCTACACCTGCAAGCGCAGCCGTTATCATCGCATTGATGATCCCGGCCCCAGGCACAAGATATGGCGTCGTGATCCAAACACGCTCCTGAGCGCGGGAGATCATGCTGAAATAACCCTGGGCTATGGAGTGCCATGGATTATCAGCACTGCTTGCCACAACCTGCAGGGGAATAACCGGAAGACACGAAAAATCCTGTTCCGGCCTTATACCGCAGTCTTCGCACACTACCTTATCACATATACTTGCCGGATCTTCACCGGAGTGCATGCACCAGTCACGCAGGAATATCTTATGAAGCGCGGCAACAGCCTCTCCCTCGACGATCACGTGCGTATCGCGCCAGTGCCCCAGAGGTCCCTTGCCAAGATATTCGTCTCCTATATTGATCCCGCCGGTAAACGCAATTCTGTCGTCAATGACAAGTATTTTCCTGTGGTTACGGAAATTCATCTTCCTGCGGAACATCGGGAATGAGACAGGCATAAAAGAATGGCACTGGACCCCAGCCATGTTCATGCTGTCCACGAATCCATGTCTGAGTCCCCAGCTGCCGACAGCATCGTAGAGAAGACGCACTTTGACACCTCGTCTGACTGCTTCAATAAGTATATCTCGTATCTCATTGCCTATCCCGTCATCTTTTATGATGTAGTACTGCATGTGTATATAACGCTGGGCTGAACGCAGTTCTCTCTTTATAGCATCGAATGTTTCTCCGCCGTTTATGAGGATGCCGACCCTGTTGTGGATCATCAGGTCTGCACCGCTTGATGCGTGCAGCATCCTGCCTATTAAAAACTGCTTATCCAGAGGAAAAGGGGTGTGATCTATCGGCTTTTTTCTGGAGGGCTTGAAAAGCTTTCTGTTTTTTATACTTTGAAAATCCGGACCTAAGAGAAGGTAGAACATAACGCCGAGAATGGGGACCAGCGTGAGCGTAATAAGCCAGAGTATCGTACGGTCGGGATTCTGACCTTCCATGAAAATGACGCAGCCGATGATGCACGCATAAATTAGCATAATCGGCCAGGCATAGCCCTTAAGCACACCAAAAAAGCCCATAACCTGGGCGATAAAATGCGGATGCAGGTATAGCCCCTCCTCGGCGGAATAAACGATAATGTTGCCCAGAAGATCTATTATCGTCGGCAGCAGCCCGGCTATGAACGCAATAAAAATCAGCAGCAGGATTATTTTTGTTGTCTTCCACATACACACTCACACCCCTTTATATTATATCTGATATAATTCATAAGCGTGAACGCAACTTTATGGTATGACTGGAGAGGTCTGTATGATACGTTTCAAATTTGAACCTCGTCTTGACAATCCGGCATGGATGAATGTTATGATCCCTGTTGCAGCAGTCGCATTAGGTCTATTTACGGGCGGGCTGTTTTTCGCCGCTCTTGGTGTAAATCCTTTTCAGGCATATTCGGCCGTGCTTTCCGGGGCGTTCGGCAGCATATACGGCATCAGCGAGATAGTGACGAAATCCATACCAATAATGCTTACTGCGCTTGCAGGGCTTATATGCTACAAGATGCTTATATGGAACATCGGCGCTGAGGGACAGCTCTGCATGGGGGCCATCGCAACCGTTGCCGTAGTCCGCTACTTTTTTGTCGATAACAGAGTTGCAATGTTTTTGATTATGTTCATCGCGGCAGCGGCGGCTGGTGGATTATGGGGCGCCGCTGCCGGTTTTCTCAAGGCTAAATGGAATGTAAACGAAACTATTACGACTCTCATGCTCAACTATGTGGCAATAAATATCTCCGAATATTTTATATACGGTCCATGGAAAGACCCTTCAAGCATGGGATTCCCTTTCACGCCGAACTTCCCCGATGCGGCGCGATTGTGGGTATGGGGCAGTACGAGGATACATGCCGGCTTATTCATAGCGCTTGCAATAGCTGTGATTTTCCAGATCATCCTTAAAAGGAGCAAATGGGGCTATGAGATCAGGGTCATAGGAGAAAACCCGCGTGCGGCACGATACGGGGGTATGGATATCGCAAAGAACATACTTCTTGTAACGTTTATCGGCGGAGCTGTAGCAGGGCTGGCCGGAATGGGAGAGATGGCAGGGCTCCACGGGAGGATGAGCCGCGGCTTCTCTATGGGGTATGGCTACACAGGCATAATAGTCGCATGGCTTGCCAGGCTCTCTCCGATATATGTCCCTCTTGTCGCACTCCTCATGGGGATCCTGCTTGTTGGCGGAGATACTCTGCAGGTAGTGATGGGGCTGCCTATGGCAAGCACACAGATACTCCAGGGACTGATTCTGTTTTCCGTGCTGGGCGCGGAGACACTTTCAAGATATCGGCTGCGCGTAGCCAAGGTTGACCGGAAGCTTAATCGGGAGGCAAAATAAATGGAATTTATTATAGCTATCCTTGCATCAGCGGTACGAAGCGGAACACCTGTCCTATACGCGACTCTCGGGGAAGTTCTGTCGGAGCGTGCGGGAGTTATGAACCTTGGACTCGAAGGCGTCATGCTTACCGGCGCCTACGCGGGCTTCGCCGTCACAAGGGCAACCGGAGACCCGTGGCTTGGCATCCTTGCGTCATTCTTCACCGGTGCGGCAATAACGATAATCCATGCCTTCCTCTGCATAACACTTATGTGCAACCAAGTTGTAAGCGGCCTTGCTCTGGTTCTTACCGGCTACGGCCTCAGCGCGCTTCTCGGGCGGTCGGTAATAGGAGAGACTATCGCGGGGATGGCACCGATGAAATTCCCGATACTCGGAGACATACCGCTTATCGGCCCTATATTCTTCCAGCACAACGCTATGGTATACCTGTCATATTTTCTTGTAATATTCCTCTGCTGGTTCCTTTTCAGGACAAGGGCCGGACTCAACCTCCGCGCAGTAGGTGAGAATCCGCGCGCCGCCGACGCAATGGGACTTCCCGTAGCAGCTATCCGTTACTTCTACTGTCTGGTCGGAGGCGGGCTTGCCGGCATGGGGGGAGGTTACCTGTCCGTCGTCTATGCCCAGATGTGGATCGAGGGGATGACAGCCGGGCGCGGCTGGATAGCAGTTGCTCTCGTTATCTTTGGACTGTGGAACCCGGCTCGCGTTGCACTCGGTGCATACCTCTTCGGCGGCGTCGAAGCACTCCAGCTTCGCATGCAGGTTATGGGCTCAAGCATTTCTGTTTCGCTGCTACTCACCCTTCCCTATTTGATGACCATTTTGGTCCTGACAACAGTTGCGATACGCACCGGTGCCGGGATCCTTCTCGGTGCTCCTGCGGCTTTGGGAGTTCCATTCCGCCGCGAGGACCGGGATTGACATGCGTAATGCCCAAATAAAACAGTGAGATCTTAACTCTGAGTCAAGTCCAAAAAGTCGGTGTAGATCCAGTATCGGCAATGATAGGTTATACTTTGCTTTCTATACTATATAATAGAGGATATATATATCATCATCGGCTGAGCACAAACAAGTGAGAAGATGTCCTTTTGCGCTTGTGCAGTATGCATATATGACAGCGGCTGCTTAATGCTACATTGGCCTGAACAGGATCGGGGTGTGCTACACGCATAAACATACAAAAATCATTTTATTTATATTGCTTATACATCTGATGCTTCTTTCCGCTCAGGCATTTGGGATGTCGGCGGAAGAGACGGAGAAGGGCAGAAAACATAATGAAGACTGGGGCTTCCCTCACAGGGATGGGATCGTGCTTGTGCTCTCAGGAGGCGGAACAAAAGGACTTGCACACGTGGGTGTTTTTGAGGTGCTTGAACGTGAAAAAATCCCAATAGCAGCCATTGTCGGAACCAGTATGGGGGCCATAATGGGCGGTCTTTACGCGGCAGGATATAACGCGGCAGAGATGAAAGCGATCCTGTCTGATACAGACCTGATGGAAATAATCTCGGACCGTTCAAATACGACGCTTGCCGACCCGGGGCATAATCAGCCGCCTTCAAGCGGCTCATCGATACTGTCAGTACAGATGGACAAGAATAAAAACCTGCGCAGCCGGCGCGGGATATTAAAGGCAAAAGACCTTTATGCATTTCTCAGTGAACTTACCTCCCGCGTCACAGTGACGGATTTCAATAATCTGCCTATTCCTTTTGCCGCTATCGCAACAAACCTTGAAAACGGGGATACTGTTGTGATGCGCGACGGCAATCTTGCTTCCGCGCTGCGGGCCTCTCTCTCAATACCAGGGATGTTTGACCCATGGGAGCTAAACGGGAAACTTCTTGTAGACGGCGGATTGAAGGCCAACTTGCCTGTGTTCGAGGCCAAAAAAATATTTCCCGGGCATCCCATTGTTGCAATAAACCTCACCCCCGACGATATTACCCGCCCGCGCGAGAGACTCCGTTCGATCCTTGAAATCACATCCCAGACGCTGGACATTCTGATGATCGATCAGATCCGTGCGAACGCCGCGTCTGCAGACCTTGTAATCTCACCTAAAGTAAGCGATTTCGGCATACTTGTGTCGAGTGGATATGACAAGATAATTGCTCGCGGCACAGAGGCAACAGAACCCTATATAGGAGCGCTTCACGAACTTGTAAGAGAGCATAAGAAAGATTATGCCCGTGCGGTGCACAGGATCCCGCAGCCGGAAAAACCGCCGACCATTGTCGAGATAAGATTTGAAGGTGTACCGGAAGGTATCGCCGAGGAGCTGCATGAAAAATATGACAAGTGGATAGGGCAGCCCCTTGATATGGCCATGATAGCCGATGCAGTCAAAAAACTTTCCGCAAGGAATGAATTCTCGTCCATAGACGGCAGGACAGCCAGAGTTTCAAACGATACGGTAGCGGTAATATTCTCTATCGAACGGCCTTTAAAATACGAATTCGGCGCTGACGGGTATGCGGGGAATATACATCCGGACAGGTGGCTCTCTCTCTCCGCACAGATCCGCGACATTTTCATGGATGGAGATATAAGTTCTCTCGAATACAGGCTGGGGACTAAATGGGGGATCATGGGCCGCTACTTCACCCCTATGGACGAAAATGACACTCAGTTCGGGGTCATCCTGGCAGGACGGGAAGAGGGAGCTGAACCCGGCAATGCTCATTCGTTCGATTTTGAAAGATACACAGGTCGGATCACATGGTACAAGGCTTTGAAAGAAAAGATGCGCATAGGGCTGGGCTACGGGGCGGAGAGAGTTACCTCCTTCAGCGGAGACACCGAAAGCGGGCCTTATATAAGCTTCGGCTTCAACACGCTGGATGACCCGATAATTCCTACTAAGGGCATATCTCTGAACTCAGACCTCTGGTTCCCCATCGGGGAAACGGCTGTTACACATACGGTATTCCAAACACACCTTCCTATCTGGGAGAATTGGAAGGTCATTCTTTCCGGCGGGCTTAAGACCGGAAATATGGATGATCCGGCATATGCGGTCCTGCTGGGCAGCAATGAAGAACTTTACAGCCTCGCCAAACACCCGCTTGTAGGAGACCAAGCATACTGGTTACATTTGGGTGCCGCCAGGATGGCAATGAGATCATGGTGGGGCGGTGTCAACGTTGAATTTTTCGGCAACTACGGACAGGTCATGCGTGCATGGGAGGACGACGGGAGCTGGTGGGAGACGGGAATATCGCTGTCCGTTCCGATGAACAACTTCGGTGGTAAGGTACTCGTAGTTTATGACCAGGGCGGGGAGTTCACATTCGGTTATTCTATAGGTATTCCCAAATGGTGGGACGGTCCTATGCCATAGATTAGCTAAATCAAGACGGCAAAAGCGGACAGACAAATCTTGGAGAAGGCACTTCCCTCTGGTTATTCTGCCCGCTTTTGCGCCGTTATAAGCAACAGCCCGTCAGCAACTGCAATATTTCACAAATTTGACTTCGATGCTTAAACAAATAGAAATGTCCCTAGACGATCAGTTTACCGCCCTTTGTTCCGCCTAAGCTGTCGAGCTGGCTGAGGACGTTGGCTCCAGCAACTTCGATCTTTGGCTTCTTTACAGCCTCTTCGCGTGCATACTCCTGAAGCTTCTTCTCGTAATCAGCCATTGATTTTTTGATGCCCTCAACATCGCCCTTGATCCACTGAAGTATGCCCTGGGTTATCGTAGCATACATGTCATCATTGGGCTCACTCGGTACTATGCCGAGTTCCTTGAGCATCCGGTACTCTTCTTTGACGGATTCCATGATATCATTATCGGTGATAATACCCTTTTTATAGAGTACACGATAGATGATATTGGATTTGGTCTTGCTGTTCTCATCGTTTGCCGCAAGAGATTCGACGCGTGAGAGCAGCATTGTGATTATCTCTTCAAGGCTTACCTGCATTGGTGCAACCATAAATATATTCCCCCTGTGCGGATATTCTGCAATGTATTTTAACATAGCAGGACATTTCCGGCCTAATAAAAATGACAGATATCGCGTTCTGATAAAAATGCGTATTGATTAATTCACTTTGAGGGACTATCTTGTTCGAACTTGAGAATGGAGTTGTAATTTATTGTGGACACGAAACATAAACTGAAACATCTTATTGTAAAAACAAAAATTATGGGGCTCAGCGAGTGGTCTACCTTTGTCTTCTCTACGCTTGGCATCACGATTTATACGCTTGGTGTTATCGGCTTCACGCTTCCGTATCATTTCCCTGACGCCGGAGTAATGGGTATTGCAGTAATACTCAAATACACTATGGGAATTTCTCCGGCGCTGGTCACCCTTACCGCAAACGCTATCCTGCTTGCGTGGGGAGGGCGTGAGCTTTCGAAACGTTTTGTCGCCTGGACAATATATAACGTCCTGCTTATCTCTTTCCTCCTCGAGGCTCTCAGCTGGATACGTTTCCCGCATATAAGCGACATGTTCCTCGTTGCTATCGCCGGCGGTATCATTAAAGGGATCGGCTTGGGGATGGTTTTCCGGACAGGAGCGTGCTCCGGCGGACTTGATATAGTCGTAGCGGTCCTCAGAAAACGTCTAGGCATAGAGGTCGGCAAGTACAGCTTTTACATAAATATGTTCATCCTCGGGGCTTCTGTCGGTATAGTCGGCCTCGAGAGGATGTTATTCGGTTTCGTAGCCAGCTATGTCGTCGGGCAGACGATGGACAATGTCCTCTCATCTTTTGACAAGCGCCGCCTGGTTTTCATCATTGCAAATGAGACAAAGACCATTATAGATTACATAAGCGACGAGCTCCATCGCGGGTCGACGCTGCTCTATGGGGAAGGCGGCTTTTCCGGAAAAGAGCAGCCTACGATAATGTGCCTTCTTACACCGCGACAGGTGATGGTTCTCAAACACTATCTGGCACGGAATCATCCGCGTGCTTTCATGGCCGTCGCTGAGGCATCGGAAGTCCTCGGCAACGGCTTCAAGCGATGGAAATCAATATGATTACTATCAGATAACTATAGATAATTATTGGCGTCCTAATGGCATGATGCAGAGTATGCGCGCCGTTGGTTCTGTCTGCAGTGTGTTGAGAAGCGTCTCCTTGTTGTATGACTGAATATATCGCGTCTTCATGCCAAGGGCCTCGGCGGCAAGATAGACGTTCTGCGACATTGCTCCGGCTGCTATCTCGGCCCAACTGTCTACACGCGGACCGTTGCCCCTTGTGGCTAAGACAAGGACCGCAGGTGCTGTTGCAACAAAATCCTGACGCCCGGCACGGCTGATTATATTTTTGCCGCCAAGCATTTTAAGCATGTTTTTGTCCGGATCGTAGATGTAGTAACCGCTTTTGAGCAGCACATAAACGTGGAGATACGGCCCCGCACCCATGGCAAAGGGGACTGTCCAGCCTTTGCCCTCCCTGTTTCTCCCTGTGGCTGCCCAAAGTATTGTCGAGAGTTCTTTGTTTGAAATCTCGTCTTTTCTGAAGGCGGTCGGCTGCGCGGAGCTGCGCTCTGAAATTGCGGCAAGGACACTTGGGCCGCCGTCCTTTTCCGGAGTGGGGAGCATAATATCAGCAGCTGATGCCGTGGAAACAGCACAGAGGAGCGCCAGCATTACCGTGAAGACAGACAGATAAAATTTCATTATTCATGATACCTCCTGTTTTTTTTATTGTGATCTTCCCCCGTTCTATCTAAACTTACCATGCCCTTTCATATATGTTCTTGACTGACTCAACGTCAAGCGGACGGGGGTTGTTTGATATGAGGCGTACTTCTTTCATTGCCGATTCAGCCATTTCCGCAGCCGCCTCCCTTGGTATCCCGAAGTCGCGGAGCCTGGTCTTGACACCTATCTCTTGGCCAAGGCCTATCATCGCATCAAGTGCTGCCCGAGCGGCATCACGAGCAGACATCCCTGGCTTCCAGACACCCATTGACCGGGCAATCGGCATGAATTTTTCTTCGCAGCCGTCGAGGTTATATTCCATGACCCAGCGGAGAAGGGCCGTATTGGCCTCTCCATGCGGGACGTGGAACTGTCCTCCAAGTGGATATGACATGGCATGCACTCCTGCTGTGCCTGACATGGAGAATGCCATTCCGGCCGTCATGCTGCCATAAGCCTGTCCTTCGCGAGCCTCGAGGTCATGTCCGTCTCTTACGCAGGCTGCGAGGTTCGACATGATCTTTTTTATTGAAATGAGCGCAAGGTCCTGGGTGAAGGTATTAGTACCAAGAGACATATATGACTCAACTCCGTGAACAAGAGCGTCCATTCCGGACGCAGCCGTGATACCGGGAGGAAGATCCAGCGTAAGGGCCGGATCTACGAGCGCTATGTCGGCAACAAGGTGCGGACTGGACACCCCCTTCTTCATGCGGGCATCCTCAAAGGAAAATACCGCGACAGCGGAGACCTCTGAGCCGCTGCCTGCCGTTGTGGGTATCATTATCGTCGGCAGGCCGCGCGATGGCACTTTGTCGTTTCCTACCATATCTTCGACGTTAAGTCCTCTATGTTTTGCCATTACTGCCGCCATTTTGGCAAAATCCATGGAACTTCCGCCGCCGAACGCTATAAGACAGTCATATCCTCCTGCAAGTATGTGATCGACAGCCTCTTTGAGGAGTGTGACCGGAGGCTCAGGCTGTACACCTTCCCAATGTCCCGGTTTCATGCCTTTATCTGTCATGGTATCGAGAAGAGTCAAAAGTCTCGCGCTCCTGCCCATGTTCCTGCCTGTGATGAAAAGCGGTCGGCTGACTCCCAGCGACTGTGCTTTTTCGACCGCCAGGCCGGAGCATCCTGTGCCGAAGATAACTTCTCTCGGCATTCTGAAGTTGAACGGGTCCATGGTTCCTGCATATGGGCTGTTAATGGTGAACATATCCAACATCTCCTTCTATATGATCCATGGCCATGGAAGTGAGAATCCCAGCCATTGAAATACCGGACGTGCCGCAAATATTGCGATCATGCTTCCTGCCGCGAGGAAAGGCCCTAATGGGACCGAGTCCTTGCGCGAAACCTTTTTCATAATAAGCAAAGGAGTGACGACTAACCCGCCACAGAGGAAACCGAGGTATAGGCATAGTATCGTCATCTTCCATCCGAAGAGTGCTCCCGTCCCTAGCATGAGCATCGCGTCGCCAAACCCCATGCCTCCGCGGCTTAGTATGACTATCAGGATTATTACGCCAAAACCAAGAGCAGCCCCGGCTGCTCCGTCTATAAGTGCAGGGATACCTCCCCATATCCGCAGAATCGCGCCTGTAACGGCCATCGCGATTGCCCATGAATCATAGATATAACCTGTCTCAAGGTCGGTCAGAGTGTGGAAAAGAAGAAAGACGAGAGCTGCGAATGAAAAGAACAGAGCCGGTGTTGACCCGCAGTACCACACGAGGACAGCCCCCATTATCCCTGTGCCTGTCTCTGTAATAAAGTAGCGCGGGGCTATCTGCCTGTGACATGTGCGACAGCGTCCATGGAGCATGAGAAAAGAAACTACAGGTATAAGGTCAAGCGGAGCAAGGACTCTCCCGCAATGAACACAGACCGAGCGTTCATTGCCCCACCACTTTTTCTCCGCAACAGTGCGCAATGCAGCCGCGTTCACAAAAGAACCGAGGCAGGCCCCAAGCAGAAATCCAAGAAAAACGTATATTACGGTAATATTCCCCATATCGACACCCCGCACGGAGTAGATTAAAATAGAGCCTGCAGCTGACCTTACTCTTACATAAACCCCACAAGGAGAGGATACCATGCCTATTGCATTCATCAATATCAAAGAGGGACGCACCCTAGACCAAAAACGCGCGATGGTAACTGCTGTCACAAAAGCGCTGTGCGAGACTATGGAAGTACGATCTTCTTCTGTCCGCATCATTATAAACGAGATGGCCGACGAGCACTTTGCAATCGGGGGGACTCTCATCTGCGATGATCCCGAAGCAAAGGTCAAAAAAAACTAACCCTTAATTATTTCCCTGAAACGCCGGTGTTGCCATAGCCACTGGCCTGGTGCCCGGCGGATCATCTTTTCGAGCTCTCTGTTTACAAGGATCGTGATGTCGCGTATCGTGCTCTTTCGGTCTGCGCTTTTCACATATTTTATGGGCGGCGCTAAAATTATTTTAAAATGAAAAGGCTCGAGCCTGTAGCTTTGAATAGGTATTATGGGCGCGCCAGTCAGGTACGCGAATACTGCCGCGCCCTGCACAGTGGATGTCTCTTGGCCGAAGAAAGGCACCTTTATGCCCTCGCGACCTCCATGCTGATCTGAGAGAAGCCCAAGCGTGTCGTTCCTCCGGAGGACGGCTATCGCCTTGGTCATTGGCTCTTCTTTGCCAAGTATGCGAAGCCCCGTGCTTGTCCGCAGAGCCTGAATGATTTTTTTCTGCCACAGACTGTCGGAATGGCGCGCGATCCCCACGCCTCTGCAGTTCCTGCCGATCCAGGCAGCGGTGTGCTCCCAGTTGCCAAGATGCGCCGAGACAGCAATTATGCCTCTGCCCTTCGCAAATGCATCATCGATATATTGTTTCCCCTCTACCTCAACAGTCCATTTGTCGACAAGAGCAGGATCTCTCTGCCATGCGAGCATTTCAAGGCAAGTCCATACCATGGACTTATAGGATTCAGTGAGTATCTTCTTTTTTTCTGTCGGTGATTTTTCCGGAAATACAAGAGCTATGTTATCTGCCGCAACACGCCTGCGCGGCCCGATAAGCTTAAGCAAGGACAACAAAACAGAGGCCCAAACGGTCGCACTCCAGCCTGGTTGTATGGTTTTTGCAAATTTAAGAAATGCGTTTGTCCAATAATCCATAGACATAATGATAACACAAAGAAGGGGGACTATGGGGTCAAAAAGCAGCGCCTGCGGGAATAAAACGTTCGGCATGTATATGCCGACATCATGGGCAGGCAACACCGATGAAAACGCCGCCGGGAAATCATATCATTCCCCGGGCGGCATTTGATGCTTGTTTTAAGACTATTCTGCAAGTTGTGCCGATCTTGTGTTTGGTAGATGCCTTATATCACGAATTTGACTAAGCGGAAGTCCTTTTTGCCGACGCGGAGCTGTATATAGCCTCCCGCAAGGAGGTCCTCCGGACTTATCTGCCTGGCCTCGTCCGATACCTTCACTCCGTTCATGTAGACACCGCCGGCCTTAATCATGCGTTTAGCATCGCTCTTAGATGTACATCCGCCCGATGCGACAAGCAGGTCAGTAAGCGATCCCTCCGCCCTGCCCTCAATTTTTGCGGACGGGATCTCAGCAAAGAGCGTATCTAGCATATCCGCTTTCGCCTCGTGAATGTGCATTTCGCCAAAGAGCACCGCACTTGCATCACGCACACGCTGCGCTGCCTCTTCTCCGTGAACACGGCAAGTAAGGTCCCACGCCAATTTCTTCTGCGCCATGCGGAGGTGGGGATTTTTGTTGTGTTCCGCTATTATATCCGCTATATCTTCGAGGTCCATGAATGTAAAGAGTTTATATAATTTTTCGAGGTCACTGTCATCTACATTGATCCAGAACTGGTAAAACTTATAAATGCTCGTTCGCTCGGGAGAGAGGTATATCGCGCCGCTCTCTGATTTTCCGAACTTCTGTCCCTGCGCGTTGAGCAGCAGCGGGAACGTTATGCCGTAGCACTGCCCTCCGGATTTCTTGCGGGCGAGATCCATACCGGCAATTATGTTGACCTGCTGGTCATTGCCGCCCATCTGCAGTGTGCAGCCATATTCGTTATACAAGTGGTTGTAGTCAAAAGCCTGGAGCAGGATATAAGAGAGCTCCGTATAAGTAATGGACTTGTCCGGATCGAGGACACGGCTGCGGACGTACTCCCTGTTGACCAGAAAGCTTACAGTAAAAAATTTACCGGTATCACGCAGAAATTCTATTAAGTTTTCTTTTTTGAGCCAATCATTGTTGTTGACTATTATCGCGCTGTTTTCGCCGCAGTCGAAGTTGAGAAAATGCTTCAGCTGCTCTGCGATGCATATGACGTTATATTCGATCTGTTCCTCACTCAGGAGGGTCCTCTCAGCACTTTTGCCGGAAGGATCGCCGATGCGTCCGGTGCCGCCGCCTGCCAAGGCTATCGGACGATGCCCAAGATACTGAAGCCAGGCCAGCCCCATGATCGCCACCAGGTTTCCGACGTGAAGGCTGTCGGCGCTCGGGTCAAATCCAATGTAACCCGTTACCATATTGTCGGTAAAATGCCCTTCGAGCTCCTCGTTGTGGCTGCTCCATTCGACAAAACCGCGTTCTCTCAGTACCTTCAGCACATTGGCGTACATTTTGTTCTACCTCCAGGATTTTGTTCTTACAAGCGGCCGGACACTCTGAAGAGAATCACAAATGTGCGGCTTCGTTGTCAAGCTTTATTTTGATGTTACTTCACGTTCCTATACCAGTTTATTCTCCCCGATCCAGGTTTTTCCCAAACGATAAGGATCTTGCCGAGTCCCCTCAGTACATTGCTGAAAGAGTCCGTTATGCTCTGGTCAAACGGAGAGGCGGGGAGTTCCGGCTGTAACGCTCCGCCATCTGACCCTGTGCCGTTCTCATAGCTTAATCCATCTGATCCCTCGCTGTCGCTGACAAATGAACTTATCTTTGCCATATCGCTCAGAGCCAAACCTATTCTTGGCAGATCGGCAATGATCCAGCCTATTGCCTTTTCATCGTCCTTTAGAAAATTGCAGATCCTGCTCTTACCCTTTATCGACTCAGGAGATGTGAGACCGAGCAAGGCCATCTCATCACGTCCCGCCCCTATAACAGAGAAGGGGATATTGGCTGTGCCGCCATACTCGAAGCCATCAAGAGGCTTTGGCTCCGCTCCGTAGAATAGTTTATCCCAGAAGGCCGAGACAAGTTCCTGCATGGCATCCTTCTTTCCGGTAAACTCAATCGTGAAACCGGGCAGCGTGAACCATAATATGCGGTTTTGTCCACCCAGCGAAATAATTGTCTGTCCGGAGAGTATCTTTCGTATCTGTTTGTCATTTAATTCCAGGCTGTGACCAAGTTCTCCGATGGTTCTGAGTGGAAATGGCCAGTCCTTTGGTGACCCCTTGAACTCCGGAAAGTTCATGCCTACGGACAAAAGCAGCGGTTCGGGGATTATGCAGTTCGATGTGTCCCACTCCATGGGTTCAAGTGCACCCGGCACCAGTGAGCTTATTTTCTTGCTGAGTCCCTCTATCGTCCATTTTGCCTCGCCGGCCGGATCAGAATCATTCTTAGCGTCAAAATTCCGCCATGCTGCCTGCAGCTTAAGAGGCGAAGATTTTTCACCTGAGGAAAAAAGATCCCCTCCGTCGCACAATTCAATATGTCCCGGCCATGCCTTTTCATCCTTCCATCTTTTTTTACCAAGGCCTTTTTCATCGCCGTTACGTATGGCAAGCAGTCTTTTGAATGGTTCAATGCCGGCCGCAATCAGGACCCTTTTGCTTTCGACCTTGAAGTAAATAGGGGAATCTGTATTTTCTGCATAGAGTTCCCATGTCCCCTTTTCGGGACCATCCTCAATGCGAGGGGCTTTAAATGCCCCTTTCCACAGATCGGGCAGCTTGCCTTTGCTGAGTTCCTTCATATCGACCTTGGCAAATCTCAGCGCCGCATAGACTTCCATTGTTCCCTGGTCCTGTTCTTCAACCAGCATAGCGCAGTCTTGCGCAAGAGATGCTATCGTGAACAGGCAGTTGCGTGACGTTCCTTTGCGGAACTGCGCATATATCCCATCGGTCAGCAACGCGGAGAATGCTTCCGGATAAGAGCTGTCCCTTGTCTCAATAATTGCATAAGGCTGAGATCCAGACGGCTTGGGAAGAACGGAGAGCAGGTTTGATGAACGCGACATGGCAAAGAATAGGAACAGTCCCGACAGCACTACAATGACCGCTCCAGCCGCACACCCCAGAAGTTTAATTCGTCTCAGCATCCCGCAACTCTCCCGCCTTCATGCCAAATGTAAAGCTGTCCCATCTGCAACCAAAGTATTATAGCCCTTTTACCGAATTGAAGAACAACAAGTTATGCTGATTTCTTCTCTTTTGTGCTGAGAGACTCCGCCGTTTCAAGCAGCGTCTTTGCAGACATCAGAAGCGGCATTATCCTTGAATGATCGACCCCGCGGAGCGAAGCGTGCTGCATCGCTTCCGCCAGGCTCGTTATAGCGGCAAGCGTCTGTGAAATATCCTGGGCTCCAAGAGCAATATGTTCAAGTATATGCTGCGAGATGACCGGCATTTTCGCGCTTTCTGCCGCCGGCACAAGGAGGTCTATCTCATCGCCGATCGCGGGAACCATCGCAAAGTAGCCCTTGTCCTTAAGTCCAAGAGCAAGCGATCCGGATGATTTCGGTTCGCCATGCGAGACAATAAAGCGGGCCTTTTGAGGAAAGCCGGACGCCCATTTAAGCAGGTCATCCCTGTCGGCATGGGCGGAGAACCCGTTCAGCGTGTGGAGCTGTGCCCTGACAACGACATCTTCTCCCGCGATGCGGATATCTTTTGCCCCGTCGACGAGGCGCCGCCCGAGAGTGCCATAGGCTTGGTATCCCACGAAGAAAACATGTGTGTCCGCTTTGTAGAGATTATGCTTAAGGTGATGCATTATCCTTCCACCGGAGCACATCCCGCTTCCCGCAAGTATTATGCCGCTTTTCCGGTCATTGAGCGCGCGTGAATCATCTGCCGACCGTATAAAGCTGAACCCTTCCGGCTCAAACGGATCGTCTCCTTTGATGAGCATGTCCTTGAGTTGCTCAGAAAGCAGATTTGTATATTTGCTGTATATCTCCGTTGTCTTTATGCCCATCGGAGAGTCAAGATAGATGGGAGGGGTCTTAAGTTCCGGGAACGTCTTCTGGAACAGGTCAAACTCGTAGAGCATCCTCTGCGCGCGATCGACAACGAAGGTCGGGACTAGGATTTTAGCACTCGTCTTAAGCGCATCCTTCATCGCGTTCTGGAATTCAGCGCGGGTGTCTTCAAGTGATTTATGGAGCCGGTCACCATAAGTAGACTCAATAATGACAAAGTCTGCATCATCTATAAGCACAGGCGGCTTCTCTATTACTCCGTCGAAAGGCCCCAGATCCCCGGAAAATACAACTTTAACCGGGTTCTGCCCCTCTTCTTCTGAAATCCATGTTTCTATTGACGAGCTGCCCAGAATATGCCCTGCTTCACGGAAACGGACCTTGAGACCGGGAAGGACGTCGATAACTTCGTCGTAAGGCACCGGGGTACGGAAGAGGAGCGCAGCTTCGACATCTCCGTCGTCATAAAGCGGTTCTACCTTTGCAAGGCCCCTTCGCGTGTTTTTCCTCGTCTTCCATTGCGCATCTTCCTTCATGATCTTTGCAGAATCACGCCAAAGGATCTCAACAAGCTCGCTTGTGGCATACGTGCAGTATATTTTACCCTTGAAGCCCTGCTTTACAAGCAGCGGGATACGCCCGCTGTGGTCGATGTGCGCATGGGTGAGAAGCAGTGCGTCTATATCGGCAGGATTGTAGCAGAACTCTTCATCCTCGTGTTTTTCCTCATCGCGGCCCTGGTGGGTCCCACAGTCTACAAGCACTTTATAGCCACTCGTCTCTATCATATAGTTTGAACCTGTGACTTCTCCCGCAGCACCAAAAATTTTCAGCTTCAAAACGCATCGCCCGTAAGGGCTCCCACCTTTCAACGAGTCATATTCTATATCTATTTTACAGTCTGGAACGGAAGTTCACAACGTATTATCGTGCCCTTGCCCTGCGAAGACGTAATATCGAGCGTTCCTCCAACGAGAGACATCCGCTCTTTCATATTCGAAAGCCCTCTGTGGCCATGGACACGAAGTTCTGCGATGTTCTCCGGAACTTCGAAACCATTCCCGTCGTCCTCTATCTGGAGCAGCAGCTTTTTACCAGTGTCCCTCAAGCTTATCTTGACATAGGACGCACCGGAATGACGCGCTGAATTATTAACAGCCTCCTGAACGACACGGAAGAAAGCAAGAGTGACATCGTCCGGCAGTTCAGGGATATCCTGAAGGTCAAGGATGATCTTTATATCAAGCTGGGCGCTGAGTCTCTCTGTAAGCTCCGTAATCGCCTGGGAGAGTCCCAGGTCAAGCCATGGCGGCGTCAGATTGTTACAGAGTTCACGCATCTCACGCACACCTGTCATTGCAACGCGCTCCGCTTCGTCCAGGCGTTTCTTTCTCTCACATGGCGAATCAATGTCCATAGACAAAAGCCTGAGCCTCTGCAGGAGTGCCGTGACATCCTGAAGCGGACCGTCATGTATCTCACGCGATATTCTCGCGCGCTCTTCCTCCTGCACTTTAACGAGGTCATTGACATATCTGCGGGAGAGCTGCTCCCTGTCTATCGCCGAGTCAGCAAGGACGACAAGTGCCTCCCTCAGTTTCTGAAGTTCGTTTACCGCCTCGGGAGCAACCTTCTGCGGGATTTCCTCTCCCCATCTGAGCATCGAGACCTCCTCCTCCATATCCTTCAGAGGAAGTATGACCTTCTGCCACATTATGTAGACAGAGAAAATCCCGACAAGTCCCAGCATTCCCATTATAAAAGGCCAGAAGGTCGAAAGCGGGACCATCGTGCCAAAGAGCTTATCCCACGATACGGCGGCAAGCACAAAGAGATCCCTTTGAAGTACAGGGTAAACCGCAACGGTATATAACAGGCCGTCCGGACCTCTGACCTTTTGAGGAGACATTATTGTTATCGGCTGATCCCAGATTATAGAGAGCAGCGAGATATCGGATGTACCGTAGACCAGGTTGCCCTTACTGTCAAAAATGGCAAACATACCGGGCACATTTATATCTTCGAGTGCCTGGTCGCTGAGTCCGCCGATACGCGAACGAAACTGGTTGGGGAGCCATGTGCCGTCAGAGCGCAGCTCCCACTGGGTAGATTCAAGTCTGGCTGCGGTCCCGCGCGCAAGGTTCTGCACATATGAGCCTGCAAGCCCCTCCATCGTACTTTCAAACTGGCAGAAGCCCACCCATGCAAGCAGAAACGCTCCCAGGCTCGGGAGGAAAACAGCTATTGTGAGCTGAACCAGCAGGTTTCTTCTCAATCGAGCAGTTCCTCCAGGGTCACTATGCCGTATTTTAAGGAGAGGAGCATGGCTTCCGTTTTGTTCTTAGCGCCAAGCTTGTCATAGATTGACGCCAGGTGGGTCTGTACCGTACGCTCACTTATGAAAAGCTGTGTCGCGATCTCTTTTCCGGATAGTCCTCGCGCAGCTAGCAAAAGCACTTCCCGCTCCCTTACGGAAACAGGTTCCGGAACAAAATCACCCTCTTCCTCGACTGCATTCGCGACTTCGCTGTCAAGGAAAAACCCTCCGCGGGCAACGATGCGGATAGCCTTACTCAGCGTTTCCATGCTCGCAGTCTTGAGGACATAGCCGCGGGCACCTGCGCGCAGAGATGCCATGACATACTGCTGCGCATCGTATGATGTCAGCATGAGTGAGGCGACAGGAAGCCCTGCCTCTTTTATCTTCCTCGCAAGCGCCACTCCGTCATATCCGGGCATGCGTATGTCAAGCAGCGCGACCTGGGGGTTAAGCGCCTGCACACCTGCCCATGCGGATTCTCCATCTGCGTACTCGCCTATTATCTCAAAATCCGGTTCCTTTGCGAGATATCCCTTTATTCCTTCTCTGGTAAGCGGATGGTCGTCTGCAAGAATCAAAGAAATTGTCATGTATAGCTCCTCCTTTCAGGATTGACGGCGCGGGAAACTTATGCTCCGAGCCCTATCTCTTTTTCAACGGGCCTGAGCGATTCTATTGTTCTCTCTATAAGCTGCTCAAGCGGCTCATCCATGAGCTCGCAGCCTTTCTCGATAACCTCACGGTTCACGCCGCGCGCAAAAGCCTTGTCTTTCCATTTCTTTTTGACTGATTTGACCTCGAGATCCATAAGCGATTTGCTTGGACGTACCAGCGCGACGGCCGTTATGAACCCGGTAAGCTCGTCTACGGTGTAGAGGACTTTTTCGCATAGCGTCTCAGGCTTTACCCCAGAGTACTCCCAGCCATGGGCCAGGACTGCGCGGACGAAATCATCAGGGTAGCCCTTTTCTTTGAGCATCTCACCCCCCTTGACGGGATGCGTCTCAGTGCTCGGGAATTCCTCCCAGTCTATGTCGTGCATCAGTCCGATAAGCCCCCAGTAATCCGCATCTTCTCCGTAATGTTCGGCAAAACCCCTCATGGCGGCTTCCACAGCGAAAGCGTGGCGCAGGTGCATCTCTTCCTTGTTGTGTTCCTTCAGAAATTCGAGCGACTGTTCACGTGTAAACATTTATTCCGTACCTCCCCAGTTCTATTAAAAAATATCCTTCTGCAGTTTCTCAGGTGCGAATTGCACGGCATCAATTCCCGATTCCTTCATTATGGCGCGCGCAAGTTCATCTAGATACGGGTAAAGATAGACGACCCTCTCACAGCCGGCGTTAATCAAAGCCTTTGTACAATAAACACAGGGCTCATGAGTGCAGTATAACCAGCATCCCTGTGTCGCGACACCAGCGGATGCCGCCTGTGCTATCGCGTTTATCTCGGCATGCGACCCGCGGCATATCTCATGGCGTTCACCTGAGGGAATATTAAGCTTCTCCCTCATACAGCCGACATCCTCGCAATGAGAGATGCCTTTGGGCGCGCCGTTGTAGCCGGTGCTCAGTATTTGCTTGTCCCTGACGAGCACCGCTCCGACTTTCCGGCGCAGGCATGTGCTGCGGCTTGCAACAACTTTTGCTATAAGAAGAAAATAACTGTCCCAGTCAGGACGTTGGATCGACATAAAGCATAATTCCTCCTATCTCCTCTGTACTATATATCCTCCTCATAACGTACAAGGAGGACAAGGAAAGAATCTTTAACATTTCCGACCATGCCCGCTGTAATTATAAATATAATTTATATGGTATTTATATTTTATGCGATAGGAAATTACGGATAATTCAAATAGCGTACCATGAGATCAAAAATTTATCCCCTGTTTTATACCTTATGCGATCAAGTTAGGGAAGCAATGCGCCTTTTATCATTCCGGATCAAAAACATGGCCGATGTACACAGACAGCTGTGCCGCGACCGCACTTCGAAGCTCTTCCTCGGGATGTGCACGTAACCTGGCGCATATTTTGGCCTCTGCGCCGCATAGAAGGCATCTGCGGGGAGAAAGCCCAAGTATATTTCGAGAGATTGAGCCGTCATCCGTTATGATGTCGATGTCGAATATACGTCCCGCGGGATTTTGTTCTTCGATCCTGACCGCTGACAGCTTGGCCCTTTTTGCGGTCTCCGCATCCCCATCAAATAGCCCCAGCCAGCATAAACCTGCGCCGTTTGTCAAAAAGCGCTCTTTTATAGGATCCGCGCCATATCCAAGCAGAAAATCCCCCGCTCCTTTACGGACTGTCTCTTCATCCAGCGGAAGTCTTTTGGGGTAGCCGGGAATGTTCAGTGAAATCTGACAGATGAATCTCTCCCGCGGGGACATAACTTGTCCATCCACATTAAGCAACAGCCCCTGTACATAAACCCTCTCGTCGCGTCCCGCAAGGACATCTTCAAGCGGTGTGGGCATCTCTCAGTCCTGTTCTACGGCGCGGAGCCTTTCAGCGACATGTCTGCCTTCTTCCGAAGCAAGGTAATCGAGCGTAACTTCAGGCAACAGCATTTTTAAAATGTCGCAGTCTCCGTCCTTTATCGCTTTTCTGACGCGTGATGCGGAAATAGCGGTACCCGATGGGTCATTGGCACGTAAAATCTCAACGACTTCAACCCCATACGCCGGAAGGATTTTTTTCATCGCCTTGTTGTATATTTCCGTAGTGAGACAGAACGGCTCGGTACCGACAAAGCGGGTGCTGAGCGAGAGTGCCGGGACAAAAAGGTTTGCAAAGAGCGTCACGTCAAGTTCGGCCTGTATCCCGGAAACCGCATCCACCCCGCGGTCTTTGAGGAAATAAGTCGGAAATGTCGCCCGTGAGACTGCGTAGTCCGCACTCGGAAGGACCCTCACATTCAATATATCCCTTACTCCTTCTGTTACAAGCCTCATCCTGTCTTTAAACGGGAAGACCGAAACGTCCTCCTGTACGACTATAACATATAGTCCGCCGCATCTCTTAGCTGCCGTCTCTATCAGATACCTGTGTCCAAGTGTGAATGGGTTGCAGTTCACGACAACAGCCCCAAAAGGTCCCAAAGCAGCGGGGAATCTCTGTGATTCCAGCATGGCGCAGTAATCTTCCGCTGAAGGCTGTCCCGATTCCAAGAGGACAACACTGTCGACCCGCGCAAGTTCATGAAAACCCATTGAAGCAAATTTGTCGGCCATATCGGGTTTCGTGTATACGAAAAGATGAAATATGCCATTCTCTCGGGCATACTGAAGGACTTTCGATATCACGATGCCGGCGAGCCCCGTATCCTGCCATTCTGGATCGACGGCGACCATTTTGATAACATTATCTTGTATGCTCGCAGTGGCAACAAGGTTTTCATCCGAATCTTCGACAAGGATCGTACAGTCCGGAGTTCCCTCATATATCAGACCATGCAGGGCAAGCAGCGCCTCGACCCGCTCTTTCTCACGTCTGCTGGGACTGAGGACGGCACGGATCTCAAATCCGAACATGTCAGTCCTTTTCAACAAGCTTTCTCTTCAATATTTCGCCGATGCTCGAACGTGGCATTGCTGGCAGAAATTCGATTATTCTCGGGACTTTATAGTAGGAGAGTTTCTTTTTGCACGATTCAAGCAAGTCTTTAGACGTTACTTTTTCGCCCTTTTTCAGAACGACAAACGCCTTAACGATCTCTCCGCTTATAGAGCGCGGTACTCCTATGACGGCAGCCTCTGCAACCGCAGGATGTTCGAGCAGGACCTTTTCAACCTCCTGCGCATAGACCGTGAAACCTCCTACAAATATAACATCGCTTACGCGCGCAACGAGAGAAAGGTAGCCATCACCGTCAAATTTCGCTATATCGCAGGTGTCGAACCACCCGTTGACAAAACGTACGGCGGTAAGCTCCGGATTACGATAATAACATTTTGCGACGGAAGCACCGCGTATCCAGAGATGCCCTTCGCTGCCTGCAGGAAGGACTTCTCCTCCCCCGTTGCGGATCTCCGCTTCGACACATGAAAGAAACGTGCCAACCGTACCGGGCTTTCTCTTATCAATGCCTGGTGCGATGCAGACGACCGACGAAGCCTCTGTGAGTCCATAGCCCTCTATGACAGGAACACCCAGCATTTCCTGCGAACGTTTGTCAAAATCAAGCGGCAGCCTGTCTCCGCCGGAAAGTATATAGCGCAGGCTGTGCGGCGGATTGAACCCGCGCGCAGCCGCGCCGAGCAGCAGGGATATCATAGTCGGGACTGCGGGCAAAATGGTAACATCGGCATTCCTCATAGCGTCCATAGTAGCCTCCGGCGGCATGAACGAGGGCAGCACTACCTGGCGCGTGCCTCTGACGAACGGGATGAGCGCGCCGCACACAAAGCCAAGAGCGTTGAAGTTTGGCAATGCGTTAAGGAACACATCGTCCTCGGTAAGCGCATCGATGTGGTCTATGCACGCGTTTATGCAGCTTATGAGGTTCCCGTGAGTCAGCGGGACGGCCTTGGGTGCTCCAGTAGTGCCCGATGTGTAGAATATAACGGCAGTGTCCGTTGACTCCTCGTGCGAAGGACGCCCTGCGATGATCTCACAAGGGGCATCAAGTGCCGTCACTACGCATGGGATCCCCTCTTCCGAGATGAGCGGAACAAGGTTCGAGCACCCTCTGAACGTGACCGCAGCAAAAACATCCGCATGTTTGAGCTGTTTGATGAGAGAGACATAACCTCCGCGGAAATCTATGGGTACGACTGTTCCGCCGAGTCTCCAGAGCGCGATTGTCAAAGCAAGCAATACCGGACAGTTGGGAAGTAGAAGCGCGACTCTCTGCCCTGCCTTGAACCCGCTGTCGGAAAGCACCTGTTCACATTCTTTGATGAGTTCGAGGAACGCACCACGTGACCACCAGGTCTTCTGCCACCAGATAGCCGGTTCGTTCCGGAGTTTTTCAAGGTTCGAGGTGATTATCTGATCGAGTCTGAGATCCAAAACATCCCCTCCATTAAAGCATTAGCGCCATATAGGCTTCCCATGCTGCCGAAAACGGAAGCATACTTTCCGGCACGTCATATCTCGGATGGTTGAGCGCGTATTCAAGCCCTGTTCCCATCAGCATGAACACGGACGGAACACAGCTGCTGAAAAACGAAAAATCCTCGCCGGAGAGCAGGGGACGCTCAAGCATCTTAATACAGTCCTCACCAAAAAAAGGGACCCCTATGCGGATTATATCATCAACCAGCCCGGGGTCATTTTCTACCTGTCCGTAATTACGGGTATATTCTACCGATGCAAGTCCACGGAAAGCTTTGGCGATTGCGGGGGCCATAGTTTCGATTCTGTCCTGCACAAAATCTCGGATTTTAGGATCAAAGGCACGAAGAGTACCCCAAAGATTTGCCTGCTCCGGTATAGCGTTATAGGCAAACCCTGACTCTACCTGCCCGAAAGAGACAACGACCGGGTCGCGCGGATCAACTTCTCTTGTGAGCATTGTCTGTATAGTTATCATGATGTGTGCGGCAATCATAACCGGGTCAACTGCCATATGGGGCTTGGCTGCATGCCCGGCAGTGCCGCGTATGTCAATGTGTATACGGTCGGAGAGAGCCGATATAACACCGCGGCGCATATAAAGTTCGCCGTATGGCAGCTCGGGCCACCAGTGAAAGCCAAGACAATCACCTATATTGAAATCTTCAAGGAAACGATTCTGCACAAGTATTTTTGCGCCGCCCTTGCCCTCTCCGGCAGGCTGGAAAAGAAAGACGACCCTGTGTTTGAGCTCTTTCAAGTGGAGCGAAAGTATCTTCGCAGCCCCGAGCAGAGATGCCATGTGTGCGTCATGTCCACAGGCATGCATCACACCAGGCATACATGAGGAAAAAGAAAGCTCCGTCTCTTCCTCGACAGCGATCGCATCCATACATGCACGAACAGCTATTGCCGGTCCTGGAATATCGTCCCCAAAGATCCCTATGACGCAGGTAGGCATCGCAAAACCCGTTATCACTCTCATCCCGTCGATCGATCCCAGCACACGGGCAACTTTGGAAGCGGTAATGTTCTCCTCGAACGCAAGCTCAGGGAACTGGTGGAATTCCCTCCGCCATTCCTGCATTTCAAAACTTATTTTTTCAGCTTCTTGAAGAAGCTGAGCTCCGAGACCGGAAGACTGAAGCTGGTCTATCATCATAAAACTTCCTTCCAATTCAGCCTGGATCCATCATCCGCCATCAGGCTGAGATGTTCGAAAGAAATAATGTTTAAGTATACTACAGTATTCGATCTATGATCCCACTTTTTGCAAAATAAAAAAATACTGTTACATTATTTATAACGGCAAGTATAGTGAACAGAAGAAGTCATAATTACCATGGATAGGGTAGAATAATCAAGGCTGCGTATAACGGCTGTGTGCGATCTGATATAAATTCGGGACGTGATTTGTTTGAAAGAGAGTCAAAGGGGTGTGGCGGCGCTATTCCTCTCATATTTTTTCTGGGGTTCAATGCCCATATATTGGAAGGCAATTCAAAATATTCCCTCCGGTGAGATCCTGGCGCATCGCGTAGTATGGTCTATGGCCTTCACGTTAGCGGTCGTCGTCGTGCAAAAGAAATGGCATATTATAGCAGAATTTATTAGGACTGATAGACGCGGATCCCTCTGTCTGCTATGCGGCGGCTTCCTCATAACGGCAAATTGGTGGATATATATTTGGGCGGTCAACAATGGCAAAATTCTCGAGACAAGCCTTGGATACTTTATCAACCCTCTCGTAAGCATGGCGTTCGGCATGTTGTTTTTTCACGAAAAACTGCGTCGTCTGCAATGGGCTGCACTTATCTTGGCAGTAACAGGCGTATGCGTTGAATTTATCTCCACACACTCAATATCTATGGTATCCATCGGTCTTGCCATGACTTTCGGCGTCTATGGCGTACTCAAGAAGGCTGTCTCTATCGACCCTGTCGCAGGACTCTTCATCGAAACGGCGGCGGTCACACCGCTTGCCCTCGCGTGGCTCATCTGTGCACAGAACAGCGGAGCGGCCGCATTTCCTTATGACACGACGACGGACATCCTGCTCGCAGGCACCGGCGTGATGACTTCAGTACCGCTTATTCTTTTCGCGTTCGGTGCTAAACGCGTGCCTCTTACGACGCTGGGCTTTGTACAGTACGTCTCCCCTACGCTCTACTTTATCATAGGCACTTTCATCTATAACGAACCTCTTCTCATGTCACGCATCTGTACCTTCGCGTTCATATGGACAGCCCTCGCTGTCTATACCGCGGACGCTGTGGCGTATCACCAAGCTCAGCGGCGATAGTGCAACAACATATGCACACATCATACCGCCTTTCTCTATTGACATACCTACAGGAATGTATATATAATTCGAAAGTTTAATTTTAACGGCGAAGGGGGCGTGGATGTGGTGCGAAGAACAAAGGAGGAGGCACAGGATACACGCAACAGAATACTCCAGTCGGCTTTCGATATTTTCTGTGATAAAAATTTTTCAAATGTATCGATATCCGAGATAGCTGAAAATATAGGCATGACGAAAGGAGCCGTCTACTGGCACTTCAAAAGCAAAAACGACATCCTTCTTCAACTCCTTGAGAAGATATTCAGCCAGACCGAGCTGGACTTCATAAATATATATGAAACTCCGGAATTCTTAGGCGCACTTCGTTCTTATTACAAGAACACGCTGATGCACCTGTCGGAGGACAAACACCATATGAAGATAAACAAGCTGATGTTCCGCAAGCACGAATGGCCGGAGGACGTTCAGGCAAAAGCCCTTGTGCTCATAAAAAATTCCATTGAAAACGAACGGAAAATGTTAGAAATACTCATTGTCAAAGCACAGACGGATGGTAGAATCAGGAGCGATATTTCTCCCGTTACGGTATCTAAGGTGATATGCGCTGTTTTTCACGGTTTTTTCATTTTACAGCTCGGAGATGTTTTACCGGCAGATTTTACGGACCACTTAGATTTTCTGTTCGATGCTTTTGCAGCAGAACTCAAATACAAGGCATTATAAAATATAAAACAAATAAAAAAACTGAAGAAAGAGCAGGTGCGCAACAGAATGACGTCACCGAAAGGAAACGAGAACAAGGAATTTAAGGGTAAATCAAATAAGAAGATCTTAAGGATCATCATAATTATAGTGCTTCTGATAGCAGCGGCATTCGCGGCAAAGACGATACTTGGGAACAAGACTAAGCAGCCGGCTGACGTACAGGCACAGGCAGCGCCGAAAGTCATACTTCATAAGGTGGAGGAGAAAAACCTCGCCGTACAGCGCGAGTATATCGGAAAGGTAGAGGCCATCCAGTCCGTTTCGCTGAAGCCGCAGGTCGCCGGCGAAGTCATGAAGGTCAACTTCAAAGAGGGATCTATGGTAAAGGCGGGACAAGTGCTGTTCCTGATCGACAGCAACCAGTACCAGGCGACGGTCGACCTGCGCAGGTCAGAGCTTGCAAAAGCGGAAGCAAACCTTGACAGGGCCGCAAAATATCTTAAAAGAGTGAAGGCTGCCGACAAACGCAGCATTTCAGAATCAGACATAGAACTTGCGGAGAGCAACTTTCTTCAGGGACAGGCGGATGTCTCACAGGCAAGGGCCGCGCTGAAGCTCGCACAGATAGACCTTGCTCACACCCGCATCACTGCCCCGATCTCAGGACGGATAGGCGCGGCAAATTTCACAAAAGGAAATTATGTATCGCTCTCAAGCGGACCTATCGCCACGATCGTGCAGATGGATCCGATCCGCGTGGCATTCGCTCTTCCGGACAGAGATTATCTGGACCAGCTCGAAGCTTTCAGGAAGAGCGGCAAATCTGTTTATAAAACCACGCTGAAGCTTAGTAACGGCAAAAATTTCCCTGCTGAAGGGGAGCGTGATTTCGAGGACAACAAGATCGACGAAAATACAGGAACTCTCCTGATGCGTCTCCGCTTCCACAACAGCGACGGGCTTCTTATCCCAGGAGCGATGGTCCGCATCAATACGAAACCCGTTGAGCAGGATCTTCTCGTCGTTATCCCGCAGGTCGCCATCCTCGCAGACGCTAATGGCGATTACGTCTATACAGTCGGGAATGACAACATAGCGCAGCAGCGCAGGGTAACGCTCGGTGCCGAAGTCGGCACGATGCGCGAAATCAGGGAGGGCCTTACGGCCGGAGAGAATATCGTCATTCAGGGTGTGCAGTCGTTAAGGCCCGGAATGAAGGTGCAACCGATCAAAGCCGCTCAGAACGAGACAAAGAGCGCCGCGGAGCTTGCGGCTCAGCCCGAAGCAGGCTTCGGCAACGGTCCGGCCGGTGCAATTTCTGCGGAGCCGGCTGCAAAACCTGCAAAAGAGGGAAACTAGTCCATGTTCGCGAAATTTTTTATAGAACGTCCCAGATTTGCAATGGTCATAATGATCGTGATGACCCTTGCAGGGATAATAGGGGCTTTCTCCCTGCCGATCGCGCAGTATCCTGAAATCACGCCTCCCCAGATACGCGTCAGCGCGACGTATCCCGGCGCAACCGCGGACGTTCTGGCCAACACTGTCGGCGCGCCGCTGGAAGAGATAGTCAACGGCGTCGATGACATGATCTACATGAACTCGACATCCAGCAACGACGGGAATTACACCCTGACGGTCACCTTCAAAACAGGGACGGATCCGGATATGGCGTTGGTCAAGGTACAGAACAAGGTCCAGCAGGCGACCCCGCTGCTTCCGCGAGAAGTCACGGACCGCGGCATAACGGTAACGACCCAGTTTTCCGACATCCTAGGTTTTGTTGCGCTCATCTCGCCTAAGGGGACGAGAGACGAACTCTTCCTTTCAGACTACGCATACAGTAACGTCAAAAATGTCCTCAAACGCGTCCCGGGCATGGGAGACGTTCAGGTCTTCGGCGCCAAATACAGCATGCGGATCTGGCTTGACCCGGAACGCATCGCGGCGCTCGGGCTCAGCGTCTCCGACGTATCAGGCGCTATCCAGAGCCAGAACAAACAGGCATCGCTCGGTTCCATCGGCGGGGCCCCCGTCGGCAATGCCAACAACCCGATCGTCTATTCACTCACGACGCGCGGACGTCTCGGAAGCGTGCGCGAATTCGAGGAGATCATCGTTCGCACGAGCGCCCAGGGCGGGCTTGTAAAACTCAAGGATATTTCGCGGATCGAACTTGGCGCCGAATCATACGCATATCATTCCGGATACAACGGCAGCCCCTCTGCAATGATGGCCCTGTCGCAGGCCGCCGGTTCAAACGCCATAACTGTCATGGGCGCAGCGAAGAAGGTGATCGCGGAACTGGCGAAAGACCTGCCGGCAGATACTGAGTTCCTGATGGGCTACGACTCGACCGACTACGTCAGGGCGACGATCGGTGAGATACTTACCACTCTGGTTCTCACGTTCTCACTCGTTGTCTTCGTATGCTTCCTCTTCCTTCAGAACTGGCGCGTCACGCTTGTCCCGATGGCGGCTATACCGATCTCGCTGATCACAACGTTCGCGGGGCTCGCCGCCATGCGCTACAGCATCAACATCCTCTCGCTCTTCGGACTCGTACTCGTCATAGGGACTGTCGTAGACGATGCGATAATCGTCGTCGAACGTGTTATTTTTATAATGGACAGGGACGATTGCCCGCCCAAAGAGGCGACGATAAAAGCCATGCGGGACGTAACGGGGCCGATGATCGCGACGACGCTCGTCTTTCTCGCGATATTCGTGCCTGTTGGGTTCATGGGCGGCATTACGGGACAGATATACCGCCAGTTCGCGGTCACGATCTCGTTCTCAGTCGTTTTCTCTCTCATCGTCGCCCTGACTCTGAGTCCCGTTATGTGCGCCCACATGCTGCAGAAGGTCAAACCCGTACAGCGGGGGCCTCTAAAGTGGTTCAACGACGGACTTGCCAAAGTAACGCGCAGGTATGTGGCGGGTTCCGTATGGATGGCCAGCAGGGTACTCGTAACGATATTGTCTCTTGTACTCGTCATAGCAGCTGCATATGGAATAGCGAAATTTTTGCCGACAGCGTTCATCCCTGACGAAGACCAAGGGGCCATGTTCGCAACGGTCCAGCTTCCCGAGGGTGCGACGCAGGGCAGGACACAGGCGCTTACAAAAAGGCTGATACCGAAGATAAGGGAAATACCGGGCGTCAAATATGTTCTCAGCATAGAAGGCCATAATATCACGGGCGGCGGCGGAGAAAACGTTGCGACGCTGATCATTCCGCTCGAGAACTGGTCCAAGCGGAAGACCCCGGAAAAAAGCCTGAGCTCCATAGTAGGACGGATGCGCGGTATCGCGTCAACAGTTAACGAAGCACAGATAAACGTCTTTACGCCGCCTGCGGTCATGGGACTCGGTGTCAGCGGCGGCCTTGACCTTCGCCTGCAGTCCAGACAGGAGAACGATCCTGAAAGACTCGCAATGGTGCTGAGGGATTTTATCGGGAAGATCAACCAGGCGCCCGAAGTCCTCTATGCGTTCAGCTCATATACAGCGGACACGCCTCACCTCTTCCTCGACATCGACAGGGAAAAGGCGGAGATGTTCAACGTGCCGGTCGGGACGATTTTCAGCACGCTCCAGGCCTACTTCGGCACATCGTACATAAACGACATCAACATAGGCACACAGGTCAACAAGGTCATACTGCAGTCCGACTGGAATTACAGAGACAAGATGGACAGCATAGGGAACATATACGTGAACAGCACTACGGGCAATCCCGTGCCGCTGCAGAGCCTCATGTCAATAAAGAAGACGGTCGCCCCCCGCTTGATAAACCGCTATAACCTCTTCCCGAGCGCAGCGATAACCGTCGTCATGAAGACCGGCTTCTCCACGGGACAGGGCATGAAGCGTATCGCGGAACTCGCGAAGGATCTGCCTGAGGGTTATTCCTATGAATGGTCCGGCATGACGTATCAGGAACAGCACTCTTCTGGACAGATCATCATTATCCTGTTTATAGCGCTCCTGTTCGGTTATCTCTTCCTCGTAGCGCAGTATGAAAGCTGGACAGTCCCCGTGCCGGTCATACTCTCCCTGTCGGTCGCAGCGCTCGGCGCTCTCTTCGGAGTGTACATAATGGGACTGCCGCTGAGTATCTACGCACAGCTTGGCATACTGTTGCTCATCGGACTCGCAGCGAAGAACGCGATCCTTATAGTCGAATTCGCAAAAGAACAGAGAGAGGATCATGGGCTTCCGCTCATACAGGCCGCGGCCACTGCGGCAAGCGAACGTTTCCGCGCAGTTCTCATGACGGCGTTCACATGCGTTTTCGGCGTAATGCCGATGCTGTTTGCGACCGGAGCCGGAGCAAACAGCCGTATCGCTGTCGGTACAACGATGTTCTTCGGAATGAACGCAGCGACGATCCTGGGCATATTCCTCATACCCGCGCTCTATGTTCTTTTCCAGGGCATGGTTGAAAGAATAACCGGCCGAGTCGGCAATAAAGTTCCAAAGGCCAAGGAATAAGAGGTTGAAGACTATGAAAAAGATTGCAATAACCATAACCTCGATACTGATACTCATCCTCTCATCATTCGTGGCGTTTGCGGAATCAGTTCCCGCCTCCCAGGACACAGAGCTAAAAGAGGGCAGATGGACTGACATGGCAAAGAGATATCCCATCCCTGCCGTCTCCGGGGACATCGCCGACGCGCCGAAGCCAGAAGTGCTGGCGAGCTGGTGGGACACACTGGGCGACAAAACGCTGACTCAGCTCATAACATGGTCTCTGCAGAGCAACAGAGACCTTGCCTCTGCACGCGCAAAAGTCACGGAGGCACGTGCATCTCTGGGTATAAGCAAAGCGGAGATGCTCCCGTGGCTCGACACGACAAATTACTGGTACAACAAAAAATCTCCTCTCGATACAAGCGGCAAGGACTCTGACATCTACCGCCTCGGCATAGATGCGTCATGGGAGATAGATATTTTCGGCGGACGCAGGCAGACGGTAAAGGCCGGAGTCGCCACACTTGAGGCACAGTACTCCGCGCTCCATGCGACCTGGGTTTCGCTCTCCTCGGAGGTCGCGCTCGACTACCTGACGCTCCGCACACTCCAGGAACGGCTCGTGATAGCCAAAAACAACCTTGTGCTGCAGCAGGACACCCTCGACATGCTCCAGTCGCAAGTGGACTCGGGATTGAGCGACCAGCTCGCACTAAATCAGGCAAAGTACACGCTTGAACAGACGAAGGCAACTATCCCTCCGCTGGAAACAAGTATAGAAGAAGTCAAAAACAGCCTGGCCATACTCGTCGGCCGTGTGCCCGGCAGTCTGGAGGAACTGCTGGGCGAAAAGAAGCCCCTGCCCAAACTTGATGCGGGCATGCTGGTCGGCATCCCCGCTAATGCGCTGCGGCAGAGGCCCGATATACGCGCCGCCGAACGCCAGCTCGTGGCACAGATCGCACGCAAGGAATCTGCAAAGGCAGACCTGTGGCCTAAGTTCTACCTCATCGGCTCCATAGGCACAGAAGCCCTTGATTCGGGCAGCCTCTTCGAAGGGCCGAACAAAGCCTACAGTTTCGGGCCAAAGATCACCTGGCCGATATTCCACGGGGGGGCGATAAGAAACAACATCCGCGTACAGACCGCACGGCAGGAACAGTATCTTGCCGCTTATGAACAGGCAGTTCTCAATGCAGTCGCTGAAGTACGGAATGCTTTAACCTCCGGCATTCAGGAACGCCAGCGCAACGAAGCGCTCAGCCGCGGCGTTAAGGCAGCACAAATCGCGCTTGATGTTGCAAATGACAAATATAAAAACGGACTCACTGATTTCAACAACGTTATCAGTGCACAGCGGGCACTCCTCTCGCTATCTGAAGCTTATGCCATAAGCGAAGGACAGGTGACCTCAGATGCTGTCAGGCTTTTCAAGGCCCTCGGCGGCGGCTGGGCGCCGCTGGCAGCAGAATATCAGGCGGAAGAAACCGCTAAGAAGGTAAAATAGATTTATTTACGCAGGTCGCAGTTACTTTTGCAATTGTCAATTGAAAAATACACCGTGGCCAAAGGCTGTACAAAAATAATTCTCCGTTGTATAATCCTTACGCTAAGACTCGAGACAGCAGGTGCGCTTGCGCTTAATTTCCTGCCGAGGTCTGCGAAGGATAACCGTGTATGATTTTATGGCACGTATTATGGCTTCCGGACTCCCTTGGGTGACGGAAGCCATTTTTAATGTCTTCCGGAAAAAAACATCATCGGGAGGTGAATTTTAAAGATGCCTACACAAGCAAAACGTGAAATGGTCGATTCTCTTGTCAAACTGCTGAAAAAAAGCAATGCCGTGTTCCTCACGGAGTACCGCGGGCTTACAGTCGCTAAAATCGGAGACTGCCGCAAACGGATCCTCAATGCCGGCGGCGAGATGAAGATATGCAAAAACACACTCATGCGCATAGCTCTCTCCGAATGCGGAATAGTCCAGGCTTCAGAATTTGATTCCGGCCCTAACGCCTATGTCCTGTCCTACGGAGATGTCGTTGCGGTAGCCAAGTCTATCCGCGACTTCTCGAAAGAGAAGGGCAACGAAGCTCTGATAGTAAAGGGAGCGATTTTTGAAGGTCAGGTCCTAAGCAAGGAGCAGGTTTTTGCACTGGCAGACCTCCCCTCAAGGGAAGCCCTCCTTGCTCAGGTCGTCCGCACGATCGCGGCGCCACTTCAGGGATTGGTCACCGTGCTTTCAGGACCGGCACGAGGCCTTGTTACCTGTCTCTCACAGATCAGGGACAAAAAAGAAGCAGCATAGTTCAACCCTGCGGCATCAGCCGCATAGCAGTACAAAAATTTAAAATATCCCCAGGAGGATGACATAATATGACACGTGAAGATCTTATCAAGGCAATTGAAGAAATGTCCGTTCTTGAGCTCTCAGAGCTCGTTAAGGAACTCGAGGAAAAGTTTGGCGTATCAGCATCGGCACCGGCAATGATGATGCCTATGGCAGGCGCAGCCGCACCTGCAGCAGCAGCCGAAGAAGAGAAGACCGAGTTTGACGTTATCCTCGAAGAGTACGGCGCAAATAAAATCAACGTCATCAAGGTAGTCCGTGAGGTCACGGGGCTCGGCCTCAAAGAAGCGAAGGAACTCGTGGACAGCGCGCCAAAACCGGTAAAGGAAGGCGCAACTAAGGACGAATCTGAAGAGATCAAAAAGAAGCTTGAAGAAGCCGGCGCCAAAGTAGTACTTAAGTAGTTAAAGACCTGACTGACACATTTGCTGACTTCGGCTCTGGAAAATCCCCACGTTGAGGCAAAAGTGCAGAAGATCATGATAAGCCGCGAAGCCTCCTTTTTGTAAAGGAGGCTTCGTTTGCGGAAATACTTTTGTCTCTTTCGCTCAAATAATGTATCATTTAAAGAGCCTGAAATCGTTATATACAAGCGGCAAAAGGAGTTATTCCTATGAAAATCATCGATGGACACGCACATATTTATCCCCCGGAATTTGAGCGCGACAGGGATAAAATCGCAGAACACGAGCCTTGGTTCGATATTCTGACACGTTCAAAGGTAAACAAATGGGGCACCGCAGAGGAATTTGTCTTGACGCTTGATGCAAACGGGATCGAGTCAGGGTTTGTGACAAGCTTTGCCTTTCATGACCAGGGGCTCTGCCGGGTGGCCAACGACTATGTGCTGGATGCAGCCCGCCGTTATCCCGGGCGTATCCGTCCGCTTGCCGTTGTATCTCCCTCGCGTCCGGGAGCGGACGAAGAGATCGCGCGTTGTGCCGAGGCAGGAGCCGCAGGAGTCGGTGAGCTCTTTCCTGACGGACAGAACCTTGACATATCGGATATGAGCCAGACATGGCGGCTGGTATCTGCATGCCACGAACACGGCCTTTTTATCCTTTTTCATATTGCCGAGCAGGCCGGACACCAATATCCCGGCAAAGGCTGCTACGGCGCTGACAAAGCCGCCAAATTCTGCATGAACCACCCGGAGGCCAAGGTTGTCTTTGCACACTTTGGCGGAGGACTGTGGGCATTTGAAGCCATGCC
>JAJFTP010000029.1 GCA_021372895.1 Synergistaceae bacterium | reverse complement strand
GCCCGTATCGCCGCTGGTTGTTTCTTCTCCGCCTCCGTGTACCGAACAGACAACCTTAACAGACATATCATGGTACGGAGTGACCGTATAAACCCCGTCATCCTTGCATAGACCGCTGTACGTTGCCTCATTACTGGCAATCGATATCTCTTCTGCATTCGGTGTCTCGGACATAACCTTAACTATAGTTGTTTCAAAATCTTTTCCGGAAGTGTATTTTTCAATCGTATATGCCGCTGTGATCTGCCTTCGCTCGCCAGAGCATTCAGTTTCTTTCGCTTTTTCGATAAAAGCATACGCAGAAAGGATCAATATCCCGGCAACAATACCTATTATAATTATGGTTATAAGCATTTCCACAATAGTGAACGCCCGTTGTTTTTTTAAAATATCATTATTGATTTTCATTTGTCAGGCACCTCGCTTTGCCATATTTCGGAATGCTGTGACAGATTTCATGTGCAAAGCCATTAATATATTCAGTTTCCAAATCATTTAAAAAACTCATCATTATACAGCGAACAATAAACTAAAGTACCCCACAATGTCAAGACACTAGTTTTTGTCCGCATCACCGGCCCGATGTACGTCGCTATTATTGATATTATATGCTATAATGTTTGCCATTATAGTCTTCTTTAATAGATATGGCTTGATTTGTGGTGATTTTGATCATACCCTTTAAAGGGCTTGCCTTTGCTATTCATCGTGCGGTTCTATATGTATTTTTTAAGGTTCAGATTGCTTTCCCGGGGGAAAGCGTAGTGGCTGTCCGATAAAAATCGATCTATGAAAGAAGGTGACAACATGCCGATTATACAATTTGACGGACCGGTGCTACCCAAAGAAAAGAAGGCTGAGCTTGTGGCGAAGCTGACACAGGTTTCAAAGGAAGTGTTAGGCATACCTGAGCAGGCGTTTCAGATTTTGATCAGGGAGAACAGCATGGATAACATCGGAAGCGGCGGCACTCTTTTGTCAGAGAAGCATAAATAGCAACAGGTAATATCCGGATGAAACAGGAACAGGCTGCTTATATCGATCAGGCAGCCTGTTCTGTTTGTCTATTCGGTATTGTGATCCCAGCCGTGTGATACCCCTCAGGCCCCCGACCTGGGGAGACAGAGATCAGAGGTTATACCTCCAGCCCTGCCTTATGGCCTTCTGCTACGGCTTCCAGCGCTTTCCTGACTTTGAGGGCATCGCCAATGGTTAAGATTTGTGGCACCTTTCCCTTAAGCTGCTCTGTCAGTATATCCACAGATTTGGCGCCGAGAGCCATCACTATGGTATCAGCGGGGCATATGGTGTTTTTAACCCCATCTGTATCAGCTACGATGCCGTTATCCAATATTTCCATAACATGTGCATTTGTATATATCCGTACCCCTTTTTCCTTTAGATCCTTCATAAGGAAGTATCTGACCGCGGCCTCTTCGTCCTTTGCGATCTGCGGCAGCATCTCGACAATAGTGACCTCTTTCCCGTGGTTTGCCAGATGATCCGCTGTTTCAGAACCGACCATGCCGCCTCCTATTACTATGACCCTATGACCTACATCAACTCTGCCCAATAGCACATCATTGGCATTTACCACATTCGGCTTATCCTTACCCGGGATATCGGGCACGAAGGGTTCCCCCCCGGTGGCCACTATCACAGCATCGGGAGATTCTTTTTCGACAATATCTGCGGTCAGTCCGGCATTGAAATGTATCTTGACACCATATTTCTTCATCTGATTATACTGCCAGACTATAAACATATCTATTTCGCCTTTGTTTGGCGGCATGGCTCCAATGGCATATTGTCCGCCAAGCCGGTCGGTCTTTTCGTACAGGTGAACTTCATGGCCGCGTTGAGCAGCTACCATCGAGGCTTCCATGCCGGCAGGGCCGCCTCCTGCAACAAATACCTTTTTTCTGTTTTTTGCAGGTTTTATAATAAACTCGGATTCCATGCCTATTGTCGGGTTTACGAGGCAGGTTCCGGGTCTCCCGCCGAACAGGTTGCCGATGCATCCCTGCAAACACCCTATGCAGTAGTTGATGTCATCAAACCTGCCCGCGGCCGCTTTATTGGGAAGGGCCGGATCTGCCAGCGAGGCTCTGCCCATGGCTGCAAAGTCAGCCTTGCCGGATGCTATTATTGTCTCTGCCATTATAGGATCATTTATCCTGCCAACGGTAATTACCGGTATTGAAACAACTTTTTTAACCTCTGCGGCAAAATCGGTGATCCATCCATGGCGTACGGCAGCCGGCGGTATAATTGCCTCTGTGCTGGCATAAACCCCAGCAGAAACGTGAATGGCATCTATTCCCGCATGCTCGAGCAATAGGGCGATAGATTTGGTATCCTCTATCGTTCTGCCTCCGGGTACGAATTCATCCCCGGAAATCCTGAATATTACAGGAAAATCGTTGCCGGCCTTAGCCCTGATGTCAGATATGATCTCCAGAGGGAACCGCATCCTGTTCATGAGACCGCCGCCGTATTCATCTGTTCTTTTGTTGGAATAAGGAGACATAAACTGGGCGATCAGATAGCCATGAGCTCCGTGTACCTCTACGCCGTCGAATCCGGCTTTTTTTGCCCGCAGCGCACAATCGCCGAATTTCCCCACGATTTCGCGAATCTCCCGTATGGTAAGTTCATGTGGTATTTCCTGGTTGGAGGGGCAGGGGATAGGCGATGGGGCCACCGGAGGCATTCCGATGACAAGATGGTTTGTCTGCCTGCCGGCATGATATATCTGAGCTACTATCTTGCTGCCGCACTTATGTATTCTTTCAGTGAACTTAAAATGGCTTTCTATCTGCCTATCTTCCCAAAGCCCCGGAATATTGGTAAATCCCTTGCCCCTTGGATCCACAGCATAATCTTCTGTGATTATAAGCCCCCAGCCTCCCATCGCCTTTGCCTCATGGTAAGCGGCGAACTTCTCTGTGGCTGTGCCGTCACTGTTGCAAAAATTCATCACCATAGCCGGCACGATTAATCTGTTGGGAATATCCATTTTACCTATCCGCATGGACGAAAAAACGTTTTTTAACATTATGCATCCCCCTTATTTTGTACTTTACCCAGTTATCATTATATCATCGGATGTAATATCCTATGTCAGTATAATAAGAAGACTTCCTTCACGGCGATTTTTTTGATTGCAATCACCGTTCAGGAAGTCTTCTATGTTAAAGCCCATGCCTATAAAAGGGCTTATAATTTCTGGTGGAGATAAGGGGATTCGAACCCCTGACCTCTTGAATGCCATTCAAGCGCTCTCCCAACTGAGCTATATCCCCGAAAGCTATCAGTTTCCGTCGAACATGGGCAATTATACTGATTAGTCATTGTGGTGTCAATACTATGATAAACCTATGAGAATACTTGCCATATCTGAAAAAATCAAAAAACAACACGCGCTTGGTATGTTTATATTTTTACTGTTATTTTTTATGCATGCCGCCACTGCCTCCGCAATGACGCGAGCTGAATTGCTTCCAAAGATTTTCGATGCCCTGGGTCACACGGTGCCGATGGAGTATTTTTCCGAAGAAGACGGAGCAGTGACTAAGGCCTTTGCGACAAGGCTTGCCCTTGAGGCTATGGGCTGGGGCTTTGAGATTTCCATGTACGACCAGATAACGATGCTGCCCGAGTGGAGCGATAAAGACCCTCTCTCTGAGATCGCGGCCAACATGGTCCCGCCCGTGCCCAAAGAGATCCGTTCCGCTTTTTATGAGCCATTCACAGAGCAGGATATAGCTGTATTAACCGATTGGCTCAAGCAATGTTCAAAGAGCGCGGCATGGAAGGCATCGTTTAAATCCGGAGACACGGAACTTATAATAATAAAGCACGGCGTAGGTGATCCTGCAGGTCCAGTCAACGGCGATATCAAGAAAGGCGTCAACGAGCCTATGTATGCCGCTGTGCTTGTCATCGACATGGAGAAAGTCCCATGCCAGATCGCGACAGCGGTGATGATAGGGGCGGACAAGGCGCCGCTTGGGACTATAGCCGCAGAGAATTATGGGGTTATCGGCGGGATCAACGGCGGTTATTTTGCCGGAGCTAAGCCCATCGGCGTGCTCCGTCGTCAGGGCTACACCGACAACGCAAGGTTCTGGCCTAAGCGATCGGCATTTGGCTGGAACGATAAGGGAGAGACGATATTCATAGATGGAAAGGAAGTTGCGGATATAGAAAAAGACAGCCGGCTCGACAAATACACGGAGATGCTTCAGGCCGGGCCACTGTTGCTCAAGAACGGTGAAATCGTCGACAACACGGAAAATATACAGGATAATGTTCTCAGCCTGCGCCATCCGCGCACACTTGTCGGAACTGACGGCAAACATATCATGTGGGCCGTTGTTGACGGTCGTGATAATATGCACAGCGTGGGCACCACGATAGATGAGACACGCAAGTTCTGCCGATGGCTTGGGATGAAGACGGCACTGAACCTTGACGGCGGGGGGTCGAGTTCCTTGTGGTGGCGTGGCATGACGTTTACAAAGCCTAGCAACAGCCGGGATTCCGAACGTCCTATCCCGTATGCGGTCCTTATGTTTGAGCAGGGGTATGGAGTCAGGCAATAAAAGATCTGTGCCGCTGCCGATAAAAAAGAGGCTCCGGCACATGTTTTTGTATGCGGAAGGGTTATTTTCCCAGCCGAAGCAAGCATATCGAATCAGGGGGATTTATAACATGGCACATGGAGGCTATTCGTCACTCAGGATCAATGGCGGGCGTCTTGAAGAATCCATCAGGATCATGGGTCAGATCGGGTTCGATCCGGCAACGGGCGGGCGAACGAGGCTTGCTCTGACTGATGAGGACAAGGCGGGGCGTGATTTATTATGCGGATGGATGAAGGATGCCGGACTTGAGGTCCGCATAGATGAGATCGGCAATATTTTCGGGATCAGGCAGGGGGGGCTGCCGAATGCCCTGCCTGTGATGATGGGCTCCCATATAGACACGGTGCGTGACGCAGGCATGTTTGACGGTGTTTACGGTGTGCTTGGCGCTCTTGAGGTGATCCGCACGCTGAATGACAATGGCATAAACACGGAGAGGCCGCTCGTTGTCGCTGCTTTTACAAATGAAGAGGGGGCGCGCTTCCAGCTTGACATGATGGGGAGCATTTTCTACACGGGAACGAAGCAGCTGGCGGAACTCTATGCTGTTGCCGACGACCTCGGCATCAAGGTCGGAGATGAGTTGCGGCGCATCGGCTATTGCGGGGACCAGACCGTCCCGTCCGGGAATTATTTTGAACTCCACATAGAGCAGGGGCCTAAACTTGACGCCGAGGGGATACAGATAGGCGTGGTGGAGGGCATTCAGGGGCTTGCATGGTGGAAGGGCGAATATGTCGGCGAATCAAACCACGCCGGTTCTACCCCGATGGATATGCGCAAAGACGCCCTGCTTGGAGCTGCGTCGCTTGCGCTCAAAGTTGAAGAGCTTGCGGCGGAGATCGGGAACGGCAGCGTTGCGACTATGGGAAGGATCAGCCCTGATCCAGACATTATAAATATAGTCCCGGGAAAGTGTTCATTCACAATTGATTTCCGACAGTATGATCCAAAGCTTCTTGAAGAGGGCAAACAGCGCATTGAAGATCTGATCGTTTCATGTGCGGCTGAACGCGGTCTTGAATATAAATTTGAAAAAATCGTTGAAGTCGCGCCGGTCATCTTCAACAGCGAGATGGTCTCTCACATTGAAGCGAAAGCTCTTCAGCTCGGCCTGACCGTAAAGCGCATGTACAGCGGGGCGGCGCACGACGCGCAGTTTCTCTGTTCCGTATGCCCTACAGCTATGATTTTTGTGCCGTCATTCAATGGGCGAAGCCATTGCCCTGAGGAGTGGACGGATTTCGGCGATGCGGAGAACGGATGCAACGTTCTTCTGCAATCTGTCCTTGAACTGGTATAATCTAAATAAGAATCAGATTCTTAATCTCTTGTGCTGAAAGGAGTGCCATAAATGAACCAAATAATGACACAGACATTAAAGATACTAGATCCTGATATATACAAACTGACAGCGGATGAGCTCGGCAGGCAGCGCGTCCATGTCGAGCTCATAGCCTCGGAGAATTTTGTGCCCCGCGCTCTGCTTGAGATACAGGGTTCCATTCTGACGAACAAATATGCCGAGGGGTATCCGCACCATAAATATTACGGCGGCTGCCAGTATGTGGAGGCAATAGAAGAAATAGCGATCCAGCGAGCATGCAGGCTATTCGGTGCAGATCATGCAAATGTCCAGCCGCATGCCGGCGCCAGTGCCAATCAGGCTGTCTTCTTTGCGACGGTGGACCCCGGAGACACAGTCCTCTCAATGAAGCTTGACCACGGCGGACATCTTTCACACGGACATCCGGTTAACTTTTCGGGGCGTTTCTACAATATAGTCGGATACGGCGTGAGCCGCGAAACGGAGACTATCGACTATGACGAGGTTGAACGTTTGGCGAAGGAAAGCAGGCCTAAACTGATAATTGCCGGTGCAAGCGCATACCCGCGTTTTATTGATTTTGCCCGGTTTCGTGCCATAGCTGACGAAGTCGGGGCAGTGTTGCTTGTTGATATGGCCCATATCGCAGGTCTTGTCGCAGGAGGAGTTCATCCGAACCCGATGCCGTATTCCGATTTTGTAAGCTCCACGTCGCATAAGACGCTTCGCGGGACGAGAGGCGCGTTTGTCCTCTGCAAGGAGAAATATGCCCAGCTGCTTGACAAAACTGTTTTCCCCGGAATACAGGGCGGTCCGCTTGTCCAGTCTATAGCGGGAAAGGCTGTAACGTTCATGCTGGCCGGGACCGAAGAGTTCAAACAGTATTCGGCCCAGGTCGTAAGCAACGCCGCGTCATTTGCAAAGGCGCTGACAGACAGGGGTTTCCGCCTTGTCTCAGGTGGTACGGACAACCATCTCATACTGCTTGATCTCCGCTCGCGCAGCATCTCAGGCAGGGAAGGCGAGACGCTGCTTGGCGAAGTCGGGATAACCTGCAACAAGAATATGATCCCATTTGACCCGGCGAAGCCTATGGTCACAAGCGGCGTGCGCCTCGGAACGGCGGCCGTAACTACGCGCGGCATGAAGGAAACACAGATGGAAATAATTGCGGAAGCGATAGACACAGTACTTTCGAACCCGAACAACGAGACTATAAAGAAAGAAGTAAGGGCTCGCATGTCAGCACTCACTGAGGAGTTCCCGCTATATCCGGACCTTGTGCAGCCCTGGGCTAATTAATGGGTGAAAAAATTTATGCATTAGACTTTAACAACGAAGAATGGGTCAAATGGCTCGAGGAAGAGCTGCAGCAGCCTAAATTCCGCGCAGACCAGATCTGCGGATGGATGTGGCAGAGGCATGTATTTGATGTCGGACAGATGACTGACCTCTCGGTCCGGCTGCGTGAACTTCTTGCGCAGCGGGTCGATTTCAGCGTGCCTGTACTCGTGAAAGAGCAGCGTTCCAATATAGACGGAACGAGGAAATATTTATGGCAGCTGCGTGACGGAGAGAGCGTTGAGTCTGTGCTGCTGAAACAGGGAGACAGACTGACAGCATGTATATCGACGCAGGTTGGCTGTCCGCTGCAGTGTACGTTCTGTGCTACCGGGCTCTCAGGATATGTCAGAAGCCTCTCAGCCGGTGAAATAGCGGGACAGTTCCTGGCAATGGAAAAAGAAGTTGAACGCGATATAAACAATGTCGTCTACATGGGGATGGGAGAGCCGTTTCTGAACACAGACAACGTATTGAAGTCGATACGTATGCTCAACAGCCCTAAGATGAGAAACCTCGGCATCCGCCATATCACTATCTCAACCTCCGGTGTGATCCCGGGGATACGCGAGCTTGCGAATTCCGGGCTTGGAGTGAAACTCGCTGTTTCGCTCCATGCAGTGAATGATGAGCTCAGAAGCATGCTCATGCCTGTCAACCAGACATTCCCTGTAGATGAGCTGCGCATGGCTATGCAGGAATATCAGAAGATAACCGGAGACAGATTAACGATAGAATATGTGCTCTTTGGCGGGATAAACGACAGCGTGGAGCATGCGCGCGAGCTAGTGCGCTACCTTAAGGGGATACATGTGTTCATCAACCTGATCCCGTTCAATGCGGTTGACGGACGTTATGAAAAACCCAAGCCGGAGAACGTTTTAAGATTCCGCACGATTCTGGAGACGGCCGGATTTGAATCGGAAATACGCCAGGAACAGGGATCTGACATCGATGCTGCCTGCGGCCAGCTTAGGAGAAAGACCATGACCGGCGAACCGTGTGCGCTTGAACCTAAGGCATATATCGGGAAACAGGCTGTTAAAAAGGAAACCGACCCGGCTCCGGCAAGAGCTCACCGCAGCCGGGCCGGCATCCGCGGCGAACCGCGCCCGCAGGAAGCAGGCGGGGCAAAAAGGATGAGTGATGCGACGCGCAGCGGATCAGATCCAAAAGAGATAACAAAAAAACCTTCCGGGGGATTTGTCGAAGAACGCGGCGGGCGAAGGGCGCCGGTCTCCCGCGATAAGCGCGGCAAGACAGACAGGCCGGCACAGGAACGCTATCGCAGCGGCAGGATGAAGGAAGAGCGCCCGAAATACAGAGGTCAGGGCGAGGGGACGGAGCTTGAAGCCGGGGGTAAAACAGAGCATCCCCGCAAAGAAGTAAAAAGAAGTCCTTCCGGCTACAAACCCCGCGACGGCAAGCCGGAGGATGGCCGCGGGACGCGCGGCGAACGTCCGGCATATAAGGTACATGACAAGGGTGCCGAGCCGGAGCGCAGTGAATACAAAATCCGTGACGGTAAATCCGCATCCCGGCACGGAGAGAAAAAATCTGATTCCCGCGGCAAGAAGGCTTCTCCGAAGACCCGGAGCGGAGCGAAACCTTCAAAGGGGTTGCGCAAAGCTCCGGTAAGAGGCGTATCTAAAACTAAAAGACCGCCTAAGAAATCCTTATAGGAGGAATAGAATGAGACTGCTTGCCCTTCTCTTATTGGGTACCCTGATTTTCGGTTTTGCCTTTCCGGCTGCGATAATGCTGATCGGTCTCTTTGGCCTCCTGATTTTTGCTGCCATGATATTCGGCCTGCTCAGGGGGGCCACATTCAGTATCTATACGAACCGCAAGGGGCATGATCCTTTTGCGGCTGGGTCACGCCCGGAGAGTACTCCCGACAACCCGGAGATCATCGATGCCCCCGAAAGTGCCTATTATGAGCCATCTCAAGAGCCGATCGATCCGGATGATGAGGCGGAAGGCGAAGTTGTGGAGTTGCCGGCAACTGCGCTGAGAAAAGAGGAGAGCGAGGATAAGGCGCCCAATAATACAGGAAACTGATACATTCACGGTAAATTTCCATAAGCATTTTACAGGATGCCATCAGCAGATTGATACACAAGTCGGGCGGATCTTTTTCAGATACGCCCGACTTTCGTGAAAGATCCGCAAATATTTGACAAACAGGCCTGCTATATCCCCCTGAGTATTGTATCCTCACGTCCGACTCCGACTCCGATAAGGACTACAGGGATGCCGGTGTGATCTTCAATGAAGCGCACATAATCCTGTGCGTTCTGCGGGAGCTCTTCAAAGCTGCGGCAGACGCTGATATCCTCTTCCCACCCGGGAAGCTGCTTAAATACAGGGTGTGCTTTGGAGAGATCTGAACAGCTGCTTGGAAAATGTTTCTGTATTTTGCCGTTTATCTCATATGCTGTACATACCTCTATCTCGTCAAACCCTGAGAGCACGTCAAGCTTTGTGAGAGCGATACAGTCAAGTCCGTTGATCTTTACCGCGTAATCAACGGCGACGAGGTCGTTCCAGCCGCAGCGCCTTGGGCGTCCGGTCGTCGCACCGTACTCACCGCCTTTTGTGCGGAGCATTTCGCCAAGCGATCCTTTGTCCTCTGTCGGGAACGGACCTTCTCCTACCCTTGTGCAATATGCTTTTGTAACTCCTATGACTCTGTCTATGCGTCCAGGGCCGATGCCTGCTCCGGTGCACGCACCCCCGGCGCATGGGCTTGAACTTGTCACGAAAGGATATGTTCCATGGTCCACGTCAAGCAGTGTGCCCTGAGCCCCTTCAAAGAGGACGTTTGCTCCCGACCGCAGTGTATTGTCGATCTCAAGAAATGCATCGCCGAGCATAGGTTTCAGCCTTCCGCCCCATTCAAGAGCGGTGCTGTATATATTTTCGAAATCCAGCGGCTCCGCGCCGTATATCTTTGTCAGTATCTCATTTTTCAGCTTGATGTTGAGAGTGAGTTTTTCCTTCAGAATATCAGGATTTGTAAGATCTTCAGCCCTTATTCCAACGCGCTCGAACTTGTCGGAATAGCATGGCCCTATGCCGCGTCCCGTGGTGCCTATCTTCTGGTCGGATGCGCGCGCTCCCTCTGAAAGCCTGTCTATCATTTTGTGATATGGCATGACGATGTGCGCGCCGTGGCTGACAACAAGACGCGCAAGTTCCTTACCGCGGGCCTTAAGTCCGTCCAGTTCCTCAAAAAGGGTCTCCGGGTCAAGTACGACTCCGTTGCCGATGAGGCAGACCTTATCCGGATAGAGTATCCCGGACGGCAGAAGGTGAAAGACATATTTTTCATCTTTGACCACGACAGTATGCCCCGCATTAGCTCCGCCCTGATAACGGACGACGATGCCCGCGTCTCCTGCAAGCGCATCAACGACCCGTCCCTTGCCCTCGTCTCCCCACTGGACCCCTAAAACCACATCTGTGCGACCCTTCATATTGAGCACCTCTTCGAATATACATTTGTATGGGAAAATATTGCTTACATTGATTAAAATACAGGAAATATTGTAACCTACATTGTGTGTATTTTACAATAGGCAAGGCATTATTTTTCGCCTTCGATCAACTTGAGTTTTTTGTCGCGTTTAAGGTTTTTTATTGCGATTTCTCTTGACAATGCCGCTTCTTTTGACGCGAATGATTCTGAATGGACCAACATGACCGGCCGGCGTCCGCGTGTATATTTTGCGCCTGTGCCGTTGTTGTGCGCAGCTATTCTTTTTGCAACATCAGTAGTCCAACCCGTATAAAGCGACCCGTCGGAACATTTTATAATATACACGAATACCGTCATATAGAATAGCTCTCGGTTGAGGTATCATCATCTATCTGCTGCTGTTGCATGATGTCAACACCAAGCAGAAAGAGGAGTGTTCTGAAAAAAAATCCAGGGCTGAAACCGTCTGATCCTATAAAACCGTGCCACGTGCGTACGAACTCTGGAAAATGTCCTATGTTATTGAGCAGATCATAAGAGCCCGTGACTTTCGCGAGAAATCCGCCCCATACGGACAAGACCGAGATAAATCTCTCCAGACTTGATCCGCGGGAGATGCTGTTCTCCGAGTCTGCAGCAAAGCAGGGTGCAAAGGAAACGAAGACAATCAGGAAAACTAAAAACAGTGTCGTAGTTTTTTTGAGTTTCATTTACAGGCTCCTTACTGACAGCTTAAAACCAATAAATCTGTCGCTCCAAAACTAAAAGTCCTGCCCGATGCGGATTATCTGCCCGCAGATGCATGAGCCGGCCTGATTTATTCTACTGTAACGCTCTTGGCGAGGTTCCTTGGCATATCGATATCGCAGCCCCGCTGGCGTGCCACGTAGTATGCGAAAAGCTGAAGCGGCACTACTGCCACGAAGGGGAAGAGCTCGGGCTCGGTTTCGGGCGTGAATATTACGTTTTTGGAATAATGTCCGATCTCAGCGTCACCCTCGGTGGCAATCGCGATTATGGGAGATTTGCGCGCCATGGATTCTTCGATGTTTGATATTGTTTTTTCCCAGAGATCATTTTTGGGTACTAGTGCGACCACCGGCAGTTCCTTGTCAAGAAGCGCTATGGGTCCATGCTTCATTTCTCCTGCCGGATATGCTTCCGCGTGCAGGTAGGATATTTCTTTCAGTTTAAGCGCGCCTTCAAGTGCCGGCGGATATGCGAGCCCTCTCCCTATGAAGAAGAAGCCCCTTGCGTCGGCGAAATTACGCGCTATCCGGGCTATCTCTTTTTCCTCTGAAAGTATTTTCGCCAGCTTTGCCGGGATGTCCATCAGAGCTGATATGATCCTTTTCTCGGTCTTTGGCGGCAGCTCGTTCCTGAGTTTTGAAAGGTAGAGGCCAAGCAGCGTGAGGACCGTTATCTGGGCCATGAAGGTCTTTGTTGCAGCTACCCCTATCTCCGGCCCTGCAGGGGTCACAAGCGCATAGTCCACTTCGCGGTGTATGGTTGAGCCGCGCACGTTCGTTACTACGATGCACGTTGCCCCTCTGGATTTTGCAAGGCGAGCGGCCTGGAGAGTGTCGGCGGTCTCACCGGACTGCGAGACGAATATGGCAAGTGTATCCGGGCCGATAGGGATGTTCCTATAGCGATATTCCGACGCCACTTCAGTGCGGATCTCAAAATCCCCGAAAGTCTCCATAATTCTCGCCGCCACAATAGTTGCATAGTGTGATGTGCCGCATGCAACGAAGTGGATTTTTTTCCATTTCGCTATCTGTTCCGCCGTCCAGTCGAGCTCCTTGCTCAGGTCGACACTGTTGTCCGCGACGCGTCCCAGAAGTGTGCGCGTTACTACCTCCGGCTGTTCGTGTATCTCTTTGAGCATAAAATGAGGATAATCTCCGCGGGTGGTCATCGCCGCATCCCAGTCAAGGTGCATCGACTGTTTTTCATGTTCGACACCGTCGAAATCAAAGAATTTGCATCCCGTTTCGGTTATCTGTCCTATCTCATCGTCGTCCATAAACCAGACGTCGCGCGTATATTCGAGCAGCGCTGTCGGGTCGGAAGCACAGAAGCCCTCATTTCCCGCGTGGCCTACTACCAGCGGTGATCCCTTGCGCGCCACCCATATCTCATTGGGCTTGTCACAGAACATTATGACGAGCGCGAATGCGCCGCGGATACGATTTGTGAGCTGGACTATCGCGTCTTTTGGATCTCCTTTATAAACCCACCCGAGGTACTGCACCGCGGACTCTGTGTCTGTCTCGGTGTGGAATTTTATGCCCTTGGCTTCGAGCTCTGCACGGATATCGCGGGCGTTTTCTATTATGCCGTTGTGTACGAGCACAACACGGCCGTCGCTGCTCATATGCGGGTGTGCATTGTTCTCTGTTACCCCGCCGTGTGTTGCCCATCTTGTGTGACCTATGCCGAAGTCGCCTGTGAATTTTTCCTTTGCGACCTTCTCTGCAAGCTGGCAGACCCTTCCGATCGTGCGAAGCTCATAAATCTTGCCGTCTCTGATGACCGCGATGCCCGCAGAATCGTAACCCCTGTATTCATGTTTGGCGAGACCATCCAGGATAACTTTAGTAGTCTCCCTGCCCCCGATGTAACCCATGATTCCGCACATATATCTATCTC
>JAJFTP010000028.1 GCA_021372895.1 Synergistaceae bacterium | reverse complement strand
ATAAAGTAAATCCGTTTAACTTTCCCACCGTCTTTCCCGCATGCTTTTGATCAGGAAGGACACTGTTCCTCGAAAGAGGGACATAACAAATCACCATAGTGACTGAACTATTTCGAGTGCGTTTCGAGATCGGGAATCCAGTGACTTCAATATTTTAGAGCCACTGGTTCTCTGCTAAATAACATACAGAGAAGACGAATAACAAGGGTTTTGAATCCACTAGTAGCAAGAGGTGGGAAAGTTGAGTAAATCCGTTTAAAGGATAAAAGCTAACAATGGCGAGGGCAGGCCGATGACCTGCCCCCAGTTTATGCAAAAATCTTTACACGATCCTCGATAGGGAGGAATGTCTTTGGCTCCGGCTGCGCCGTGGGCTTTCCAAATGGCATCTGTGCCACAAGCTTCCAGCTCGCTGGGACATTAAATGTCTCTGCGACGGCCGCATCTATGAGGGGATTATAATGCTGCAGGGAAGCCCCCAGCCCTTCAGACTCAAGCCCCGTCCAGACAACGAACTGCAGCATTCCTGCACTGTGGTTTGACCAGACAGGAAAATTATCTTTGTAAGATGCGTACTGTTTCTGCAGATCTGCTATGACATCCTGATCCTCAAAGAAGAGGATGGTCCCGTGCCCCGCGGCAAAAGAGCTGATTTTAGCATCGGTCGCTGCAAAGCGGTCAGCCGGGACAATCGCGCGCAGTGCCTCCCTGGTCAGATCCCATAACCTGCTGTGATACTTGTCAAGCAGCAGCAAAGTACGTGCGGATTGTGAGTTAAAAGCTGACGGGGCATACTTTACCGCATCCTTAAGTATCTCAGTGATGCGCCCGTCAGGGACAGGGCTGTCGCTACTGATGCCGTAAATAGACCGGCGCTGCTTTAATGCCGCAAAAAATTCCATATTGTCATTCTCCCCTTCGTTCTTGTTTTTACAAATATCTGCGATCGAGCTGAAACTGCGCTATTTCGTCTGTCCGGACGGTTTACATAAAATCGTTTTCACTCATGGTAAAAACATATCATTAATCAGTACCATGTCAAGGCAAGAATAACTATAAATAATAGAATAATGCCTGGATAACTGTGTAAACAAACAAGTGTTGCCAGCGAGGGTCTCTTGCATAGCCTTATTTTCAATAAATCCATTCAATCAAGCAGAACAGCCCGGCTTCTATAAACCAAAAGTCTCCTCCAGAGCTTTTATAAGGCGTACCAGCATTTCATTTACCGGCACCGGGATGCCGTGTTTCCTGCCAAGCGATAAAACTGTTCCTCCGAAGACGTCGACCTCCGTTTTTCTGCCCGCTTCGACATCCTGCAGCATCGATGTCTTGGCTGACGGGGACAGTTTGTCCAAAATGGCAAGACATGTCTCGATCTCCTCTTTCCCCAGACAGATATTCTCCGCACAAGATACGGCTGCAGCTTCTTCCATTGCAGAGACGACAAGGCTCCTTACCCCGCCCATCTTTTGCATTCCGCCGTAAGGACACCTCAGAACAGCAGTCACCTGGTTTGCTCCGACGTTAAGCATGAATTTCAGCCAAAGGTCTTTTATCATATTTTCAGGTATCTTATATGAGATCCCTGTCCGCGTGAAAAATTCGCCAACCGCGAGCGTTTTTTCAGAATATGCTCCGGGAACATTTGTCTCTTCTCCGAAAGAAATGTATCCAAGGTGTTCATAGACGGTGCTGTCTTTGATCCTTGTAGCATCTATCCCCATGACATGAGAGTAAAGGACCTTTCCCGCTCCGTATTCAGCGGCTATTGCCTGCTCGCTTATGACACCGTTCAGCAGCGAAAGAATGACCGTTTCAGGTCCGGCGTGTTTTTTTGCTTCGGCAACAGCCTGATCCAGATGGTTATTCTTGACCGCAAATATCAAAAGATCCGCAGGCACAACTTCTTCGTCGGGTTCGTACACCGGAAAACAAAATTTTTCCCCGTTTACAAGCACCCCGTTTTTGCGGTATCTTTCAGCGCGTTCTTCCGATGCTATGATGCGGAGATTTTCCATCGGGACCGTTTCCGCCATCTTCGCCATGTATGAACTTCCGACTGCACCGAGCCCTATAATTGAAACTGTCTCTATTTTCTTCATTTTCATATCATCCCTTTCGTTCCGCAAATCAGGGCAATTTCTGGCGGGGATCCGGTTATTTTGATCCCGGCGCTGAGAACATTCCATCAGCCCCCCGCTGCCAACCGGTCCTGAGGGTCCAAACAAAAACTCCTGCTCTGCCTGCAAGGCGGTACGATCTATTTGTTTGCTTGATTTTATAAAATAGACGGAGGAATATCTCCTACGCCATCCAATATCAGGCGGGGGCGATAAGGATACGTTTCCACGCTTTCACGGGAGGTAACCCCGCTCAGTACAAGGATCGGGTCCAGGCCGCTTTCTATCCCGGCGATGATATCGGTATCCATTCTGTCTCCGATAATGGCTGTATCCATGGAATGGACGTTGAGCATCTGCAATCCGGTCCTCATCATAAGAGGGTTTGGTTTCCCGACATAATATGCACTTTTTCCGGTAGTGGCCTCAATGGGAGAAAGCAGGGCCCTGCAGGCAGGGACAATGCCGTATTCCGTAGGCGAGGTCAGGTCGGTATTTGTCCCAATCAGCCTGGCGCCGTTAAATACATGCTTAACAGCCTGACATATGTTTTCATAATTATAATTTCTTGTTTCGCCAACGACAACGTAATCCGGATCAATGTTGTTAATGGAGATGCCCGCATCGTAGAGAGCGTTGAAAAGACCTGGTTCTCCGATCACATAGGCGCTGCAGCCGGGATTCTGACGGGCTAAAAACTTTGCTGTCGCCAGTGCGCTTGTGTAATAAAGGCTCTCGTCAACGTCAAGTCCCATACGTCTCAGCTTCTGCTGGAGGTCCTTCGGTGATTTTCCGCTCCCATTGGTCAAGAACAGATATTTTTTATTTTCTCGATCGAGCCATTCAACAAATTCTCTGGCCCCGGGCAGCAATCTGTCCCCATGGTAGATAACACCGTCCATATCGCAGAGAAAGCCTTTCTTTTTTCTGAGTGATTCCATTTGTTCTCCTTTCATCAATCTAAAAATTTTCTTATCGATTAATTCTATCAGTACCCGTACAAAAAAGTATGACGACAACGTTAAATAAAAGTAAAAGAAATACACATCGATCCGGTTGGTTCAGAAGAAAAACTGAGCCGCTCCGGCCGTTTCCGGGATTGGCGCAGGCGGGATGTCCTTCATACAGAATAGATCCCAGCCCAGTCAAGAAAAAACTTGTTGAAAGACTCGATTAATTCTGTTTGTTTATTATTTATCGAGATGATAGTCTTATCAAAATAATGCTGGGAATAACTATATGTTCAGTCAAATAACCCGCAGTAATAATCTGTATAATTTGAAGGAGGAACCGAAATGGATCTTGGACTCAGGAACAAATGCGCGCTGGTAATGGCGTCAAGCGCAGGGCTCGGCAAAGCAATAGCGACAGAATTTGCAAGAGAAGGAGCTAACGTAATGCTCTTCAGCCCTTTTGAAGAAGAACTCAAGCAGGCACAGGCGGAAATCAAAGAGATTACGGGAATGGAACCTTCATATTTCTGCGGCAGCATAACGGACCCGGCAGATATCAAAAAGCTTGTGGAAGTCACAGTTGCAAAGTACGGAGAAATTTTTGCCCTTGTAAACAACACGGGAGGCCCTCCTGCGGGCACATTCGATTCATTTGACGACGAGGCATGGCAGGAGGCGTACGAGCTTACGCTGCTTTCATACATCAGAACGATCCGTGAAGTCCTGCCCCATATGAGGGCAAATGGGGAAGGGCGCATCCTATGCTCAGCTTCGTCATCGATCAAAGCGGTACTTGACAACCTTATACTTTCCAACACATTTCGCATGGGAGTAGTTGGTCTGGCAAAGTCTCTTTCTCAGGAATTAGGCAAAGATAAAATCCTTGTAAACGTAATAGCGCCCGGACGGATAGGAACGGCAAGAATCGATTACCTTGACAAGGTCCGCGCCGATAAATTAGGTAAGACTGTGGAAGAGATCCAGGAGGCTGCGTTCAAAAACATACCTATGGGACGCTACGGCAAGCCTGAGGAATACGGCAAGCTCGCGGTGTTCCTCTGCTCGGCGGCTAATACCTTTATCACGGGTCAGTCGGTACTTGTCGACGGCGGCATGGTAAAGGCAATATAGCGGCTTAGAAAAGACCTCCGCCGAGATACGATTTATCTGTCTGCGGCTGTTTTTTCATAATAACATAGCGCTTAGGAGGTAAACGACTTGAGACTTGCAACGATCAGACAGAATGGCAAAGAACTTGGGGCTGTTCTGGTATCAAACGGAGTAATTACGCTTGATGCGCTGAACAAAGAAAAAAGGTTCAATCTGGCGACGGACCTGCTTTCGGTTATCAGGGAACAGCAGCTGCATGAGCTGAATAAGTGGTATCGTGCAGAGGGGAAATGCGAACTTGAGAAAATGACATCTGCGGTCATTCCATTTGAGAAGGTGGTATATGCCCCTCTTTACCGGCATCCGAAAAAAATATTCGGCATAGGGCTGAACTATGCAGACCACGCTGGAGATCTTGCAGAAAAAACACCTCAGGGCATTCCGGCAAGTTTCTTTAAACCGGAAACATCAATAGTGGGATATGGAGACAATGTAAAAATTCCGCTTCAGTCTCAAAAAACGACCGGAGAAGCCGAGCTGGGCATAATAATTGGCAAGGAATGCGAAAATATTGAGGCAAAAGACTGGCTGGGATATATTGCCGGTTTCACGACGATAATCGACATGACGGCAGAAGATATCCTTCGCCTGAACCCGCGGTATCTCACTCACGTCAAAAGTTTCGAGACGTTTTTCAGTTTTGGCCCTCAGCTTGTCACGGCCGATGAAATCAAGGACCTGTCAGGGTTAAAGGTTCAGACGGTGCATAACGGCGAAGTTTACGCTGAAAACACAGTTTCAAATATGACCTTTCCGCCGGATTTTCTGGTGGCGTTTCACTCAAAGGTATTCAAGTGGCAGCCGGGTGACATCCTTTCCACTGGGACGCCGAGGGCTGTTCAAATCGTGCATGGCGATACCATCGAATGCCGCATAACCGGTTTTGAACCGCTCGTAAATCCTGTTATAGACAAAAAAATCAAAAAGTAGAGTATCTGGAGGCAGGGTCAGAATAATGTTAACTACAGACACATACGGTGTGTACCCTATCGCACCGACACCATTTCTTACAAACGGCGACATTGACTTTGATTCTATTTCACGCCTTGTTTCATTTTACAAAGAAGTAGGTGCCAAAGGGGTAACAATTCTAGGGGTCCTTGGCGAGGCCAGTAAAATGAATGCCGAAGAAGCGGTACAGGTCATAAACGCCTACGCGAAAAACTGTAACGGGCTCGACCTTATTGTCGGGGTCAATTCACCGGGTTTTGCATCAATGAAATATCTTGCTGACAGCGCCATGAAGGCCGGGGCATGTGCTGTTCTTCTGGGCCCGCCGTCAAATCTGAGGACAGACGATCAGATTATCGGATATTACAACACCGCTGCAAGTATATTAGGCCCTGAGACACCTTTTATCATTCAGGACTATCCTCTTGTTCTTCAGGTCATTTTCAGTAATCATGTAATAAAAGAGATAGTAAATATGAATCAGAACTGCGCAGGACTTAAACATGAAGACTGGCCCGGACTTGAAAAGATACGCACTCTTCACAGGTGGATGGATGAAGGCAGCATGCGCAGAGTTCCCATCGTCATAGGGAACAGCGGTCTTTTTCTTGACTTTGAATGCGACAATGGCGTAAACGGCGCGATGACCGGCTATGCTTTCCCTGAAATGCTGGTTGAAGCTGTAAGACTATCAAGATCCGGAAAGAAAGATGAAATGCATGACCTGTATGACGCACATCTGCCATATCTTCGGTATGAGGCGCAGCCGAAAATCGGCGTAGGCATCAGAAAATATGTCCTTAAGAGAAGGGGCATTTTTACGTCTGATACACAGCGCGCTCCCTTTATTCCACTCAGCGATGCGAGCATGTCTGAAATAGACTATCTTCTGGATCGTCTCACAAAAAAGCTTGGTATTACATCGATAATGAGAAGTTATGATGTTTAGAAAAAATATAATGATAACTCCGGAGGATTCGGTAGCTATGCTTCTTGAGGATGGCAGGAAGGGGGATTACATAGAGACAGTCAACGGGAAAGTAGAGTTGCTTGAAGATGTTGAATTTGCCCACAAGGTCCTTGTCAGGGATCTGAAAAAAGGTGATCCGGTCATAAAATATGGAGAAGAAATAGGCCGGATGATGAAGGATGCTCCCAAGGGCACATGGATACACAACCACAATATGAGTTGTCTGCGCGGGACAAGATAGGCGGTGAAAAGATGGTAAGTACATTTAACGGATACAGACGTGCTGACGGCAGTGTCGGTATAAGGAATTACCTTGCTGTCATACCTTCGGTTTTCTGTGCCAACCGTACCGTCGAAAGAATTGCCGCTCAACTTCCCGGTGCCGTGGCCATGCGGCATCCGGTCGGGTGCAGCCAGGTCGGGTTTGATCTTGAACTGACAGGCAGAACACTGAAAGCCATGGGAACTCATCCCAACGTAGGAGCTGTGCTGGTAATAGGGCTTGGCTGTGAGCGTTTTGACCCGCGTGAACTTTATGATGCGGTCAAAGCCAGCGGAAAACCGGTTGAACTTTTTGTCATTCAGGAAGAGGGCGGTGTTGCAAACACGGTCAGAAGAGCGGTTGAGGCAGGAATAAAGCTGGCTGGACAGTTAAAAGAAGTTAAGAGAGAGCCGTGTGATATAGCGGAACTGATTATTGGCACAAAATGCGGCGGGACTGATGCGACGAGCGGACTGGCTGCAAACCCCGCGGTCGGCGAGATGTCGGATATTCTGATTGCGAACGGGGGCAGCACAATATTTTCGGAGTGCAACGAACTGCTCGGTACGGAGGATATCCTTGCAAAACGCGCTGTCAATAAAGAAGTAGCTGATAAAGTATATGATGCCATTTATGAGATTGAGGACGTTATGCGCAGCGGACTTGACAGCTCTCTTGGGGCGAACCGCAATCAGCTTATTTCGCCGGGTAACTTTGACGGAGGAGTCAGTTCCATAGTTGAAAAGGCGTTGGGTGGAGTGCATAAGTCTGGTACAAGTCCGCTTGTAGATGTGCTTGATTATGCGATAAGACCTGAAAAGGGCAGGAAGGGCCTCTTTCTTATGAAATACGAAAGTCATGATGCAGAAGTAGTAACCGGCATGGTTGGCTGCGGGGCGCAACTTGTTGCTTTTACCACAGGACGCGGAACTCCTACAGGACATCCGATTGCCCCGGTTATCAAGGTGACCGGAAATGCAAAGACATATGCAAGTATGGAAGAGGATTTTGACTTCGACGCAAGCGGAATAATATCCAACGGTGAATCTGTCAAAGATGCAGGCAAGAGACTTTTTGAGCTTGTCATAAAAGTTGCTAACGGCGAAGAAACAGCAGCAGAAAAAATGGGTGGCGACGAGCTTTTTTGCATTGCCAGAAGACACGGCTATAAGAGGAAAACCAAAGAAGATATAGCTGCTGTAAGCTGCGGCTGTAATAAATGATAAAACAAGTAATGGGGTACTTTGTCTACAAGAAAAATATTCTTGTCAGAGCCGAAATTATTTGTTGGTATTCAAAAAAATCAAAGTATTGTTCTTTCAATTCAGAAACGCGCTTAACATGATCACAAATATGACAAAGGAGGAATTTTCTATTATGAAAAAGTGGCTATTGGGTATCATGTGTGTTTGTCTTTGTGTAATAATCAGTTCTGCGGCGTTTGCCGCATATCCAACAAAACAGATTACTGTTCTTCAGGGGTTTAAGCCCGGCGGCGGAAGCGACACACTTGCCCAGCTCACACAGCCGTACCTTGAAAAAGTTCTCGGCAAATCTTTTGTAAACCAGTATATTCCAGGTGCAACAGGCGCAATTGCGTGGACCCAGCTTGCAAAAACAACTAAGAAAGATGGCTATACTATCAGCATTACCAATACACCGATGCTCCAGACCAACTATATTATGAATCCCGAAATCACATATACTATCGCCGAACTTGAACCGATTGCGAATGTGATAACCGACCCGGGCATCATTGTAGTTGCCAAGGACAGTCCGTATAAAACGGCAAAGGAACTTTTCGCAGCCATGAAAGCTAATCCCGGCAAAATTACAATCGGAAACTCCGGCGTAGGTGGAGACGACTTCTTCACGACCCTTATCTTTGAAAAGAAGACAGGGCTTAAGGTCCAGATGATCCCCTTTGAAGGTGACGGCCCGTCGTGGCAGGCTGCAATGGGAGGCAAAATCGATGCCAGCTTCAATAACCTCGGCATAGTCTTTCCGCAGGTAAAAGCCGGTAATATCCGTGCTCTGGCTCTGTTTGCCGAAAAACGTTATTCAGGGCTTCCTGATGTCCCTACAATGAAAGAACTTGGCTACAATGTTGTATCGGGTTCTTCCCGCGGTTACAGCGCACCGAAGGGCATTCCTGCCGAGGCAAAGAATGCTCTTATAAAAGCATTTAAAACCATGGCAAAGATGCCTGAATTTGAAAAAGCATGCAATGACAGAGCCAGCATGATCGATATGAAGTTTGGCGATGACTACAAAAAGATGCTTGAGGCCGAGGAAAAACAGTTTCGCGTGATCTGGGATGAAGTTAAGGACGACTATAAGAAAAAATAGCTTTTTATAAAAGCGAATAAATGCTGTCAAGGGTGCCGTATATATTTTATATGGCACCCCTTTATAGGGGGTCATGAACTGTGGGATATATTGTTAAACATGTTCTGTTTGCAGGATTTTCACTGCTGCTTGGCGCATTTTTCTTTATTCAGGCGTCTGCTATGCCTACGCAGGCGGCTCTTTTCCCGAAAATAATAGCGGCTATGGTTGCTCTGCTTTCAGTCCTGATGATTCTCAGTGCAGTCAAAGAAGTAAGAACAATGGAAAAAAGCGTAAACGTCAATGAAGAACAGACTGAGGAAGAAAAAATAAACGTTTTGCGCGTAGTTGTTTTCATGACGCTGGTTATTGCTTATGTCTATCTGATACCTAAGGCCGGCTATTTTGTGATGACTCCGCTGTTCATGCTCGCGACTTACGGATATCTCCGGGCAATGGGTCCTGTAAAGGCTGTCATCATTAGTCTGGTTTTTTCAGCGTTCATTTACGGCTTATTCGTCTGTTTCCTCAACCTGCCGATACCCATGGGCTATCTTGAGCCGTTTCTCGGATTTTAGCGGTAAATAAGGAGAAGATATAAAGATGTATATAAGTAATTTGGTTCTAGGTCTGACAAATGTTATGCAGCCTATGACGTTGCTTGCCGTTGCCGCCGGAACGGCTCTTGGACTTTTCGTTGGTGCCATGCCCGGTCTTTCGGCTACCATGGCAATTGCCCTGCTTGTACCGGTCACTTACGTTATGGAGCCTGGGATGGGCATCAGCATGCTTGCATCTATTTATATGGGGGCAATGTACGGCGGTTCTATCGCAGCAATACTGATATGTACGCCCGGAACGCCATCTGCGGCAGCAACTACATTGGACGGCTATCCCCTTGCACAGAAATGCCAGGCGGGACATGCTCTAGGAATATCTCTTATGGCTTCCTTTGTGGGCGGTATAATCAGTTCCATCGCTCTTTTGACGGTAGCCCCGCTTCTTGGAAGCATCGCCGTCATGTTCGGCCCTGTAGAGCTTTTTGGCGTAGCCGTTCTGGGCATGACTATTCTTGCCTCTCTTTCCCAGGGTTCTACCGTAAAAGGGCTGCTGGCCGGCAGCCTGGGACTGCTCTTCTCCACTGTGGGTATGGATTCCATCACCGGGATCCCGCGCTTTACTCTTGGAAACATCAATCTGTTCTCCGGTATCCCATTCACAGTGGCCCTGATAGGTCTTTTCTCCATACCACAGGCAATTAAGCTGATCGAAAAGGATAGCGGCGGCGCAGCAAAGTGCGCTATCGATCAAATTAAGGACAGTATCATCTTGCCCTGGGCGGAGATAAAGGATCTGTTCCCTACCTTTGTCCGTTCCAGCTTTATCGGCATATTCACAGGTATAATCCCAGGTACCGGCGGAGACACCGCGTGCTGGTTTGCCTACAACGAAGCTAAACGCCGCTCTAATGATAAAGAATCTTTCGGCAAGGGGTCGATTTACGGCATAGCGGCGCCGGAGGCAGCCAATAACGCTGTTGTAGGCGGAGCTCTAATCCCTACCATAACCCTCGGCATACCAGGCAGTTCCGCGACCGCAGTACTTCTGGGCGGACTCATGGTACACGGGATCATGCCGGGACCTAGCCTTATGACTGAACACGCCGGGGTAACATACACCCTGCTGTGGGCGGTGTTGCTGGCGACGATTCTTATGTTTGTCGAAGGCCTGTTCTTTACAAAGCTCTGCATATACGTTACGAAAATAAGCAACAGCGTGCTTTCCGTAGCCGTAGTCACTCTGTGCGTTGTCGGTTCTTTCGCAATCAACAACAGCTTCTTTGATGTTATGCTGATGCTGCTTTTCGGTATAATGGGGTACTTTATGGACAAAATAAAGATTCCTGTGGCACCCCTGGTTGTCGGCTTGATACTTGGAAGAATGCTGGATGTCAGCCTGCATCAGTCGCTTCTTATGAGTCAGGGATCATGGATGATCTTCCTGAGGAATCCGGTATGTGCAGTCCTTATTTTACTTGCGCTGATTTCTCTTATTCAGTCATCCCCGATGTACGAAGGGTGGAGGGCGAAAAGAAAGGCTGCGCGGGGTGAGTTCCCTCAGGGGTAAACAAGTTTGACATACAAAAATGTCACTGTAACTCTATTGAACAGCACAGGAGGTAATTAAAATGTCTGCTGTTGATGAACTGTTAGCAAATATCCCGATACCGAGGATGGCAAAGGTTAAGCAGTTTTTCCTAAGACCTGTAATAGAAGACGTGGAAGGCTCTCTTGTTTTAAAACTGCGTGAGGGGGCGTTTCTTGCACAGATAAAACCTGGCTGGAAGGTAGCTATTACAGCTGGGAGCCGAGGTATTGCAAATATGCCTCTTATGCTCAGAACCATAGTGCGCGAAGTAAAGGCAGCTGGTGGCGAACCATTCATATTTCCGGCGATGGGAAGCCACGGCGGTGCCACAGCTGAAGGACAGGCCAAAATGCTGGAAGGCATGGGAGTCACTGAAGACTATCTCGGCGCTCCGATAAGAGCCACTATGGAGGTTGTTGAGTTAGGTATTTCCACCAATGGCAGACCTGTTTATATCGACAAATATGCAGACGAAGCAGATGCGATCATTGTAATAAACAGGATCAAGCCGCATCCAGCCTTCAGGGGCCCATATGAAAGCGGACTCATGAAAATGATTACGATCGGAATGGGAAAGCAGCGCGGTGCAGATTTTGCCCACATGCTTGGTTTTGGTCAGATGGCCGAAAGTGTTCCTGCAATTGCAAGGGTAACGATAGCGAAAAAGAATATCATCTGCGCTGTCGGCATTATCGAGAATGCATATCATGAAACAGCGCAGATAGAAATAATGAAATCACAGGATATAAATGACAGGGAGCCGATCCTGCTGAAAAAAGCCTGGGAGCTTTACCCGAGGATATTTTTTGACAAGCTTGACGTTCTTATCCTTGATGAACTTGGCAAAGATATATGCGGGACCGGTTTTGACACGAACATCCTTGGCCGCTATCACACGGAATATGCCTCGGGCGGGCCGGATATTACACGCATCGCAGTACTCGACGTGACAGAGAAGTCTCATGGCAATGCAAACGGAGTCGGCATACTTGATTTTACGACCAGAAGACTGTTTGAAAAGATGGATTTTGACCAGACTTATCCAAATTCACTTACATCTACTGTGCCAATGAGCGTTAAGCTGCCGATGGTGCTTAAGAACGACCGTCAGGCAATACAGGCTGCAATCAAGACATGTAATATTATCGACAGAACAAAGGTAAAGATGGTACGGATCAAAAACACTGTAAAACTCGATGAAATAGAAATATCAGAGAGCCTTCTCCCGTATGCGGAAGAAAACCCTGCCCTTGAAGTTGAAGGGGAACTTTTCGACCTTCGTTTTAACGATAAAGACAACCTTTTTTAAGAGTTTGTGAGGATGGAAGAATGAAAATAGGAGAAAGATCAGAAGACAGAACACAGGCTTACTATATAGGGCTTATGCATTCCTGCGGCTATCGTGATAAAGATATTCGCAAACCCATAATAGGCATAGTTAACTCTTTTACCGATGTCAATCCAGGACATAAGCCATTTAGTGAGCTTGTGAAATACGTTAGGGAAGGTGTATGGTGTGCAGGCGGCACCCCCGCAGAATTCTCTGTTCCGGCACCGTGTGACGGGATGACGCATGGCGTTGGGATGCACTCTGTACTGCCGATACGGGATCTGCTTGCGGCGTCGATAGAGGCCATGGTCAATGCGCACCAGTTCGATGCGCTGGTTTTTATGTGCTCCTGTGACAAGATAGTTCCGGGGATGCTGATGGCTGCCGCGGTTCTTGATAAACCGTGCATGTTCCTTACGGCTGGCGGAATGATACCATACGACGACGGAGAAAATATATATGTCACCCCCGACCTCAAAGAAGCCATAGGCCAGAGAAATGCTGACAAAATTACAGAAGAGACATTTACGAATTTCAAGCAGAATATTTGCTTCTCATGCGGGACCTGTTCCATGTACGGTACAGCAAATACAATGGGAGTATTCACGGAAGTTATAGGACTTACGCCATTCGGCTCTACCACGATGCCGTTCTGCTCAGCTGCGAAGTTCAAACAGGCACGTGATGTCGGTGAACGTATAGTGGAACTCGCGTATGAGGAAACACGATTTTCGGATATAGTCACGAGAAAATCTATAATCAACGGCCTCAGGCATATATCCGCAACAGGAGGATCAAGCAACGCACAGATCCATATCTGCGCGTTATCGCGTGTGATGGGCATCGATATATCGCTGAAAGATTTTGACGAGATACAGAGAGACGTGCCCGTAATAGCAAAATTCAAGCCGTCATCCAAATACAGCATCTACGATTACCACAGAGCTGGAGGAGTGCCGGCCACCCTGTGTGCAGTCAGACGGCACCTTTTTCTGGATGAAAAGCTTGCAGCCGGAGGTACCCTTGGCAAGTATCTGGACAGCTTTAATAAAAAAGTTGATAAAGCGGTTATTCATTCGGAAGACGACGCGCTATATCCGAACGGATGTTTTGCAGTTCTTTACGGCAATCTTGCTCCAGGGGGATGTATTGTCAAAAAAAGCGGAGTCGAGCCTGCGATGTTCAAACACAAAGGCCCTGCAGTTGTATGTGACTCAGAAGAAGAAGTTCGTGACATTCTGTTAAATAGAACGATAGCCCCGGGTTCCGTGCTCATCGTAAGATATGAAGGCCCGAAAGGCGGTCCTGGAATGCGCGAACTCTCTATTCCCGCGGCCATGCTTGTCGGGATGGGGTTGCATACCTCGGTGGCAATGGTGACGGACGGGCGTTTTTCCGGCGCGACGCGCGGCCCATGCGTTGGTCATGTCTCACCTGAAGCGTGGGAAGGCGGCCCGATCGCCGCAGTTTGCGACGGCGACATCATTTCAATAGATCTGAATGCAAATACAATAAACGTTGAGCTTTCGGATGATGAGATTACTGAAAGGCTGAAACATGTTACAAAACCGGAGCACCCTGCTGTTGGTATGCTGAACACCTACCGAAAAATGGTAGGCGGCGCCGACGAGGGCGCGCTTTGGCTCTATAACAGATAAACCGCACCAGTAAAACGGGGCCTGCCTTACTACCGGCCGGACCCGTTATTTTCTATCTCCGCAGTGACACCGTTATTATACTCAGACCTTATCAGTTCATATAGCTTCTGTACATAACATGGCAGCGGGACGCCATGCTGGACAATAAAATCGACCCGCTGTACATTCTCCAACCCCAGCAACGGGAATGCGTGCATCCTGTTATCGCTGTTAGTCTTGTCTCTAATATTAGCTTCTAAAACGGAAGATATGCACATAGACGGCATAATCGAAACTATCTCCATATTGTGACATAGTCGGAGCTGAGTATCAAAATCATTGATCAGCAGAACACTGTTCATCATAATATGGTTTTTGCGGCAGTAATCATCAATAATGCCCCCAAGTTTACTTGGCGCATCTCTTTGTATCATCGGAATTTCACGAAAAGTTTCAAGAGACACGCCCTTCTTGAATTGTGATATGCAGCCGGGGTAATTATCGCCGAAATATCTGCACAGAGTCTTGTCTGAAATTATCAGGTAAAGGCCTTCGTCAAGAATGTGCCTCGCATCGAACATGGCATTTGGCAAATTATTGATACCCAGAAATGCATCAATTTTGCCGGACAGCAGATCCTGTGCCATAATTGCGGTATCATCAAGAGTAATATGCAGATTGACAAGAGGGAACATTTTATGAAACGCCGGGAAAATTTTCGGCAGCAAAACAGCCGCGCGATTTGGATTTATTCCGAAGCACAGAGTTCCACGCGCTCCGTTTTCAATCTGGTCCAGTACAGCCTCCATGTTTTTCTCCAGCATCCGTATCTGCAGAAGAGTCTGTTTCATTATCTGGCCGGAAGGGGTCAGGGCTATCTCCGGCTTGCGGTAGAAAAACCTGGTGTGGTACTGTTCCTCCAGCCTTTTTATATGGTCGCTGAAGCACTGCTGTGTTATAAACGCACGTTTTGCCGCTTTGTTGAAGCTCAGTTCCTCTGCAAGCAGAAGGAACATATTAAAACTGTTTTTCAAAATCAGCCCCTCCGTTCTATTACCCATACCCGGGCTTCATCCGTTTTCTTATTTTATCATAGGTAAGACGGCTCATTGCACCGTTAACAGCAGGTGGAAATAAGTTTTGCGGGAAATTATATTTTTATTTGATCAACTTTCCCACCTGCTGCAATCTGCAAAAGCCCTCATGATCCAGCCATAGCTTATACGTTCCTGCTCCAGCCTTATTTGCTCTCCTAATAAATTATCCTTGATATCTTTGTAGAGTGCTGCCTCCTCATTTGACAGGTTCTGTAAAACAGCCGACGTTGGAGCAGGTTCTCTTACACAAAGGTCTATGTGTTCCAGTAATGTCTCTCTGTCCATCAAAAATGATACGGCGGCAGGAAAAAGCGACCGGAATTGGTTGAGTATTGCAAAGCCATGTGTGTCAATATCTCCCCAGTAGTAAAGCCTTTTTGTATTCAGCCAGGAAGCAGTGACAAGATTTTCAAAACCATAACCGGCACCCCATATCATGAGGGTGTTTCTCATACGCGGCAGAGAGAGAAAATTGATCTGATTTTCAATCACTAATACATTTCCGCAGTTTATATCCATTGCGGCAAATTCTTCCGCAGGCAGTGAGATATCGGACATCCCATCGGGAAACAGCCCGGAATCATAAGGAGTGCGAAAACGTACAAGGAGAGGCGGAGTTTTAAAGCCATATCTGCGTGCAAAGTTTCCCATCGCTGAGAAGGAGGTATTAACCGATCCAGCAGGAAGCAATAAGTCGAGCAGTTCTGAAAGGATGGCCCTGTTCTGCTCGATAAATTTTGTATGCACTCCTGGTAAATCGATCTGCCTGATATATATATCCGGATCATTATGGTTAAACATCCAGAGCACCACGCTTAAAAGCCTGTCCCATTCGCCTGACGAAGACAGGGCGCGCATCGGATGGCGTACGAGATAAGACAGCAGAGCCGGGCATGATTTCTCAACAGAATCTATTATCTTCAGGAAAGCTTTTAAATCTTTATTTTTACCAAGGAGAAAGACCGCGTCATCGAGAGTTTCTATCCATATCCTGTAGGGCAGATCATTGCTGCCTATCATGCGATGGTTTATAGTTTTTGACTCAACTCTGTAACCTCTGCCTTTGACGCCGGCAGATTTTGAGTTCAGCGAGACGATCCAGTCCTGTACCTCTCCGAACCTGGAAGCAAGCTCGCTTGAAGATGGACCTTTAAGCGGTACTGTGCATGGGAAAATGTCTTTCCCCGTAATGACGGAGGATAGGATGGCCCCGCTGTTCCAAAGCCGTTTCAGATGACATATTATACTTTCATCATTTGTCCACATATCCGCGAGCCTTTTTTTCTTCCATGTATTCTTCGATGGTCAGGTTACGTATGCAGGAGTTTTTCCCCTCCTCGTTATGGACAAAACCCACACGAGAGACATACGGCTCTATAACGTGTATCTTCTGCAGCGGAGTGACGATCAGCAGCTGAAGATGAAGGGTCTCGAAAAGCCCCAGCGCAAACTGAGCTGATTCATCGGAACCTCGTCCGAACGCTTCGTCGATCATCACAAAGCGGAAGGTACGGGACCTTGCGGAGTTTGTTTCGAGGCCGAATTGGTAGGCAAGGCTCGCAGCCAATATTGTATATGCAAGTTTTTCCTTCTGTCCGCCTGATTTTCCGCCGGAATCAGTATAATGCTCATATTCCTCTCCTGTCTCTTTCCATCGCTCTGATGCGGAGAATGAAAACCAGTTCCGGACATCTGTGACAAAAACAGTCCACTTTTTATCTGCCTCGGAATAGTCAGGACGTCCTTTGAAGCGTTCTATGATCTGCTGTACATATTTAAATCTGTTTTCAGAAGAAATATCGCCGTCAACGCCGGAAAGCGCTCCCTCTGTACAGTTCCGCAAATCGGACTGGAACTCGCGTATCATTGTGTTAGTCTCTTTGTGCGCCTCAATTTCTATGTATCTTCCCTGAACATAATCGATCTGAGTAAGTGATTTGTTTATTTTTGATATCCGGTCCTGTATATCCTTGGCCTCGCTGTTGAGCTGAGCATGAAAAGCGGCTATCTCGCGGATGGTGTTCTCTTTTAAAAGCTCTTTGAATTTTGCCTCAAAGCGCGGTAGATCGTCGGCTTTAAGCCGTTCGAGCATACGGATAAACTCCTGCGCGCTTTCTATGTCAGCTTCAAAATCCTGGGTATCAAGCGGGTACTCCTGACAAAATCTCCCCATATTTCTTACTATAACGTTAGAAAGTTTTTTTGCATGGTCTCTGTTTGAATCGTGTTTTTCTATCAGCTTAAGCCTTGTTTCACGCTCGTACTTCGAACAGTTGTCGGCAGTAAGCTCCGCCCCCGATGCCATGGCGCCGCAGATCTCATCCAGCTTTCCAAAACAGGGCCCGTGTAAAAGCAAAAGCTCTTCTGAGATCAAAGAGCGAACGCTTTCCAATTCAGTTTCGGCAGCTTTACGGGAATCTTCTCTGCTCTGCTGGTTCCTGGTGGTTTTTTCTATTATATTTTCCGTGGACTTAAGCTCATCCTGCAGTTCATTAAGTTGTCCTTTAAGGAGACGAAGTTGCTCCGATGTTGCCAAAAGAAGCATCTTCTCCTTCTTTAGCTCCTCGATCTCTATTGAAGTCTCCCGCCAGTTGATCTGGGAATATTCGTCATACAAGGAAATCTTAGCAAGGCTGCCGGCTTTTATATTCAAGGAATTGAGCTCTTTTTCAACTGCGGCAAGCTCGGCCGTCAATATGCCGGCATTCGCTTTTATCTGCCGCTCCTCTCTTTCAAGGACTGCGATCTTTGAGCTGTTTTCCCATCCGAGAATGTATCTGCTCCTGTCATCAATACTGTAGCGATCGTCCTTTTCATGCTTCTTTTCGTTTATTTTTACCTGTCCTGAACGGGTCACAGCCATTGGTTCCCGCCTGAACTGATCTATTGTATCGCAGCACGCATAGTTAAAGCGGGCTGCAAGTTCATCTGAAAGCCATTCATAAAATTGTGATTCAGGCTTTATCTCAAGCTTATGAACGAGGGAATTTGGGACCAGAGGTCCTTTGTGCTGATTTCTGGCATTATTTCTTACACGATAATAGACAAGGCGTTCTCCGATGTGGTTTTTATCGGCCCATGTCGATACCTCTTTGTAATATTCGTCCGACACTAGCAGAGAGAGCCCAAAATTACGGAGGATACGCTCTGCCACTCCCTCCCATGCCCTTTCTTCCTTCGCCACTTGCAGCAGTTCTCCGACAAAAGGCAGATGTTCCGCGTCTGTGTTAAGTATGGAAGCTATTTCGTCGCGTATATTAATATACCGGCTTCCTATATTTGTTCTGCGGGTCCTCAGGCTGCGAAGCTCCTCATTCACCAGAGCAAGATCCGTCTCTATTTTTTTCTTTTCCGCGCTCAGTTCCACACGTTTGTTTTGTATATCAGTACGGATGTCTTCCAAAGAATTCTGCAGTACTGGGACCTTTGCCCTGTTCTCCGCAAAAATTTCCCTCTTCTCAGGATATGGAAGTTCAAGAGATTTAGTAAGCTGCAAGTATTGGTCAAAGTTTTTCTTTTGTCCTTCCAGTTCCTTCTCTTTCAGTTCTATCTGCCGGCCGATCGCCTCTATCCTGTCGCCTCCGTTATCGTAGATGGCTCTCTTAAGCTCGTCCTCTTTGTGCCGCATATTCTCTTTCTTCAACTTTAATTCGGCCAGCTTCTCGCTTAACATCAGTTCCTCCGTCAAGAGACGGCTGATCTTTTTATCCAGAAATTCCGAGTTGAACCTTGCAAAATATGTCTCAAGTGCTGCCAGGCAATGCCCGATATCTACTATTTCATCATTTATAGAGATGTACTGTCTGCAGTCGTCAACGATCGGAGTCAGCATCTCGACCTGCCTCCGTGCTTTGACTATGGCGTCATGAGCCCTTGTGAGGTCATCAAAGTGCTGTATGAGATTTCCGATCCTCTCTGCGGCATCAAAAGGTTCAAGCATGTGATTCCTGACAAAGTCTGTCAAATTGCCTATGGATTTCATTGAAACAGTCTGATGAAAAAGGTTCAATGCCTGATCATTGCGTATACCCAGCGTTCGTGAAAAACGAGCCTTGTATTTTGAAAAACTGTCAAATGTCTCAGTGTAGCTGCTCTTCAGACGTCTGCGAAGCACGTTTATATCGCTGCCGAAATTAGTAAAATGTTCCGAAATAGATAACTTTCTATCTGAGACAACGTAAAAACGTGAGGGCTGTGACTCCTCGTCTGTCAGCCAAAAGACCTGGGCAAGCGTTGCATCAAGACCCAGTCCGCTGTTGTGGAAATAACCCAACAGGACGGAATAGCTTCCGGGACCCCGCAGTGCGACAGGATGTGCAAATGAATTTTCATGGCGCTCACTCTTAAAATAACCCTCCACATAGGATCTTAATGTGCGTTCTCTGAGTTCAGCGCCGGCAGCTTTGTTATAGGCGACCCTGTTCGGGGGCACGAGCAATGTGGCGATCGCATCCACAACTGTCGACTTGCCGGAACCTATCTCTCCGGTCAGGAGCCCGTTCATGCCGTCAAGAGGGATGGCCCAGATACGCTCATTAAATGTTCCCCAGTTATACAATTCAAATCGATGCAGACGAAACCCAGACACATTTTCGTCCATAAGAAAATCAAGATCCGCTTGCCTGTTATTTTCCATGGTTATTCCTGTTCCTTTTCCTTTAGAAATTCACTGTATGACGCAAGTTTACTGTCAAAATCACTAAGCCATTGAGCATTTATGAATGCCTTGATTATGCGGAGTATCTCATAAAGGTGCGGCTGATCCTTGAGTGTCCGAATAAACCCCAGTTCGGTTATTTTGTTGATGTGGCTGTCTATCTTATCTACTATCTTCGCATCATTGCTGCCCTCGGGCATAAAAACACGCACCATCTCAACAATATCATCTCTGGACATAATAAGACGAGTCCCCTCGCCCCCCGCATCGAATTCCGCCATACGCAGCCGAAGCAACGCAAGAATAAGACTTACCGGAAAAGAAAGCTGACGTTTGGCGACCAGCCTTGGCATCCCTGCCTCAGGATCTACCATGTCTTCATGAGGGTAAAATAAGAACGCATATCCTTCGCTTTCATCAACAAGAAGCTGAAGGCCGATTACGGAAAAATGCTCTATGACCCTTGTCCGCATTTCAAGCAGATCCTCCCAGAGAACGGCTGACTCTTCACGGAACAGTACTCCTTTATAAAGGCTTATCAGTACCCTGGAAAAAGCAAGCTTCTTTTCTTCTTCATAGGAGAATATTCCAGTTTCGTTTTTCTCGGTGCTCATTTTACGGCCTCTTTCAAAAAAATTATCCGGGGGAATTTTGCCCGCGTATGCGATCCAGTTTCGTTGAGCCAGATGATCTCTTCTGTCTCTGATTCGTCAAATATCGATGAATCCCGCTCCGATGCAATGCTCATATATGCAACTACTTCTGCCAGCCCGCCATGGGGCGGGTATACGTCAAGCAGTTCCTTCAGCGTTATTTGCGAAGAGCGGCGAAGCGCTTTTTCTATACGCCCTTTCAGCTGGTTTTTGTCTATATAAAATTGCTCGAACAGGGATGAGGCGTCAGCGTCATCCTCGCCATGCAAGACCTCTTCAGAGTTGATACGGTTTTTTGTCGAAGGGGTAAATAAAGGACGCTCCATGATAAGCTTTATATCCACGCCTGTTCCATTTAGTTCCATAAAATTACCGATTGGCTGATCGTCCCGTATTTTCAAAGAATGAGCCTCTATGTTTTTTAAAATATCAACTATCCTTCGGTTTTCAAGCCACACCTTGCTGTCAAGGAAGTGGCGAAGCTGAGATGACAGCAGGCGCATCGTGCTCATAGTGTGATAGCTGGCATTAAGCCAGCTGTCGGAAATACGCCCGAGTTTCTCATCGGGCTTCGTGCTTAGCACAGACGGCATCTGCATTACTTTGCCCAGCAGATCGTTCAACTCCTGCTGACGGCTCTGTGACAGGAGGAATTCCGTAAAAGCCCTGAAACTCCGTCCCTGATCAGATTCCGTTATCGCATCATGCTCACCGAATATCTCGTCAAGCAGTTCTCCCTTGCTGCTGCTCCACAGTGCGATGCGTTCCCTGACGCTGCGGTCAAGCATGCGAAAATTATATTCCACTTCGCGGAAATCACTCAACAGTTCGCGCGCCATAGCGGAAAACTGCTGAAAACGATCCTTAATAGCAGTGTCGTCAAGGAGAAGGATCTCCCCGTTCTCGATCTTCATAATCTCCGCATCTATCTCATCGCGCCGCTTCTTCAGCTCGGCAATGCGAACTTCAGGGTCAACTTCAGTCCCTTCTACCATCTGGTGCAAAAGATCGAAGATCGTCTTAAGCCGCGACTCAGTTCCAACAAAAGTATTTTGAGTAAGTGAGTGGACCCAAGCTATAACCTTTTCGGAAGCAGGAGTCATGTCAAAATGCGGCTCATCAGAATTTACCGGATAAAAACAACGGAGCCACCCTTTTTCAGGCTCTGACCATTCCTTAAGATATTCGGAGGGGGAGCGCCTGAACACGCCTTCTCCGTACATATCCCTCAAAAAGTAGAGGTCATCCTCAAGTTTATCTATCAAATCCTGCTCTGATATTGTGCGTATGTTGGGCTCAACGAATACTCTGTTTAAAAAGCTAATGATAAGCGGGGCCATGTCGGCAAGTAAAAGACGCCAAGCCGGATTCTTGCTTTTTATGTCATTTATACTCTCGTAATCCAGCTTTGGCATAAATCGCACCCCTCTTTCACATAAAATCAGGACCTATATCGCAGTAAGCATATCAACATATATTATGATGTCAATAAATATCTTAACTGTGGATGCCGA